>CADBRV010000018.1 GCA_902797185.1 uncultured Lachnospiraceae bacterium | reverse complement strand
TGTGGTAACTTAATTTTACCGGCTGGCAATAGACTATGTCTATTTTTATATGAAATTGAATTTGCGAAACTTATTGTACGTTATCAGTAAATGGGCCTGTGCCTGCCAGATAACCCACCGCTTTCTTTCCACATGCATTGCAGCTGTTTTTCCCATCCTGCCTGCCGCAAAATATTACAAATCTTTCCTCGTATCACATATAATGGATGCTAAAATGGAAAAAGAACCCTATCCCGCTATAGCATCATTCTGGATAGCGGCATGCCAGCTTGGACTTTTTCCTGCCCGGCATCAAGCTGCAGCTGCTGCATGTGCTGAAGGGAACACAGATGGCAGAGGAATATACCGATTTGGCCGTCTCCTGTCTGAAAATACTGCCGCCGGAAACCATCGTCCACCGGATCGCCGGGGATGGGCCGAAGAAGCTGCTGCTCGCGCCGGAATGGAGCGCAGGCAAAAAGAGGGTGCTGGGGACCCTCCAAAAAGCCATCCGCGAAGCGGAAAGGCCTCATCTATCATAGAAATTTCTTCGGTTTATCGCTGGATTCCACCATGATTAAAATGCCGCTTTCAAAGGAAATGGAGGCGGTATCTTCTTCCACCTGGTTGCTGACACCCAGGGAATTCAAGATGGTAAGCCTGCCATGGTCCAAAGGATAGCGGAACCCTTTCAATGTCAGCCCTTCCACTGTCGTGGTAAGCGGGATCAAGGAGACGTACTTCCCATATTGATCCGATTTTTCCATGGTAAAGGAAAACGGTCCGCCAAAAGGCTCCTTTTCCAGATTCCCCAGCAGGCGGATCCGGTTGCGGTCATTGCAGAGAAAGGCAGGGATATCCTTTTTCAGCGGGATACCCAGGCACTGCACGGCGGAAAACGTATGGTCTTCCCGACCTCCCAGGCCTCCCAGGATGAGGATTTCATCCGCTTCCAGCTCTTCTGCTGCCAGATGCAGCGCGATCTCCAAATCCGAATCATCCTTCACCGGGTTATAAGTACGGATCACGATAGACGGGTCCTGCACATATTGCGCAAAATAGGCATCCCGCTCCTGGCCCGGCAGGGAATCAAAATCCCCAATGATATAGTCCGGACGGATGCCATGCTGGTGCAGGAAAGAAAGCCCCTTATCCGCGGCAATCACGTAGCGGAAAGGTTCTTTTTCATTTTCCGTTTTGTAATAGGAATAGGCAAACGCCTCTTCCAACGGTCCTGCCGCCACGATAAGGGCACGACCTTTACTTTCTGTTATCGAATGATCCATCTACTGCTTTCCTTAATCTAACTCCCCATTTTGCCCCTATTGGGCTACTGTTTTTGTTCCAGTTCCCATAGGACTCCAGCTTCTGGCAGATCACCAGCCAATCTGGCGTATTTCGAACCTGGACCCATGCTCTCCGGTACTTCCGCACGGTTAAACCGGGTTCGTCTTCTGATATACGGAAAGTCCTGGGCATTAAATACAAGATTTGGAACGTCAGATCGTATTTACATCGGGCTCTTTTTCTGGTAAGCGGAAAGGGCGCCATTAAAATAGTGGACATTGTCGGCAATATCTCCCTTGTAAACCGCGCTTCCCGCCACGATATTGTTGGCGCCGGCATCCAGGATTTTCCAGATGTTGTCCCTGTTCACGCCGCCATCCACCTGGATGTCGCATTTTACATTCGCGGCTTTGATCATGGTCCGCAGGGAACGGATTTTCTGGGTGACATACGGGATGTATTTCTGCCCGCCAAAGCCCGGGTTTACGCTCATCAAAAGGACCATGTCGGCTTTTTCCAGCATATAGGTAACGGTTTCCAGCGGGGTAGCAGGATTCAGCGCGATGCCTGCCCTGCAGCCCGCGTCATGGATCTGCTGTATGGTCCGGTCCAGATGGCGGACTGCTTCCGCATGCACCGTGATGCCGTCTGCCCCGGCTGCCTTAAAGTCGTCAATATAGCGCTCCGGCTCCTCGATCATCAGATGCACATCGAAAAACGCGTCGGATACCGCACGGAACGATTTCATCACCGGCATTCCAAAGGAAATGCTGGGTACAAATTTTCCATCCATCACATCGATGTGGAGCCATTTTGCCCCTGCCTGCTCGGTCTGCCTGATCTGTTCCCCTGCTTTGGCAAAATCCAGTGAAAGCAGGGACGGTGATAAAATGTATTCCATGGTAAAATTCCCTTCCGGATGGCTCTCCACCCATTTCTTTATTAAAGTACCAAATCTATAAAAAGCTTTTATAATATCTTTCTACTTAATTGCACCATGTTTTTCCGACGGTCATGTCCATCCGCATGAAAAAGAGTTTTTTGTAAAAATCGAAAGATGTGATTTTTGTGAAAAATAAATAGATGCTTTTTGCTAAAGACAAACGAATTTTTATTCCATCTCTCACAAATAAAAACTACGATCCGCTTTTGGAAGCTTAGTATTTCTTCTTTTGCTGCAGCTCTTCCAGCATGGCAAGGTAATGCTCGTAACGTCCTTTTGAGACCTTGCCCTCTTCCACTGCCTGTTTGACAGCGCAGCCGGGCTCGCTGGCATGGCGGCACATGCGGAACCGGCATTCCTCCTGGTAAGGGGCGAATTCGGGGAAATAATCCCGCAGCGCTTCCGGGCCAATCTCCGGCAGGTATAGGGACGTAAAACCTGGCGTATCCAGGATAAATGTATCCTCTTCCACTTTCAGAAGCTCGCTGTGGCGGGTCGTGTTCTTCCCCCTCTGGATTTTCTGGGAAAGCTCCCCGGTCTCCATTTTCGCGTCCGGCACCAGGCGGTTGATCAGGGAAGATTTCCCTACACCGGAAGGCCCTGCAACCGTGCTGGTCTTCCCTCTTAAAAGGTCGAAAACCTGGCGGATGCCTTCCTCGTTTTTCACGCTGCAGGAGATCGCTTTGTAGCCTGCTGCCTGGTATTCCCGGATCCAGCTTTGGATCTTCTCCTCCTCCCCGATATCCTGCTTGTTAAAGCAGATCACGCAGGGGATGTCCTGGTATTCCATGGAAACCAGGAAGCGGTCCAGCAGGAAGAAATTGGGCTCTGGAGAAGAAGCCGCAAATACCACTAGTGCCTGGTCGATGTTTGCCACCGGCGGGCGCACCAGCGTGTTTTTCCTGGGAAGGATCTTGGTGATATTCCCCTCCCGGTCGCCTTCATGGGTCACTTCCATCTCTACCCGGTCGCCGGCAAGAGGCTTGATCTTTTCCCTCCGGAAAATGCCTTTTGCCTTACATTCATAAATACCGGATCCTGCTACATATACATAGTAGAATCCGGCTATCCCTTTTACAATGATCCCCTGCATAAAATTCTGTTATCTTGCCTTCTTTGTAACACAAAAACTTCCCTGTATATCCATTTTCCAGCTTTCCGGCCATAATTCCCTTACGAAGTAATATGGACAATGCCGGATACAAGGCTTATATGCCATTATTTATGGCACATCGTCTGCCCTGCCTGTCCGCATTTTCCGGAATGCCTGCCTACAATAACTTATGAAACACACTGGCGTGCAAATAGCACGCCAGTGGTAAATATCGTAACTGTATTTTTATTGTGTCCCGTCCGTAGAGCCTTCTTCTCCGGTGCCCTGGGAACTGGAACTGCCGCCTCCATTGGTTGAGCTGGAACTGCTTCCGCTGCTGATGGTCAGCGTAATGGAGGAACCGGATTCCACGCTGGTGCCGGCTGCCGGATCCTGGCTGATGACCACTCCGGAGGAATACGAATCACTGGACTGGGTAGAGCCCTGTACCGCGGAAAGCCCGTAATTGCTCAGCGTGGACTGGGCATCGCTGAAGGACTTGCCTACTACGCTGGGAACCGTCACATAAGAGACTTTCTTGCCCAGGCTTACTACCAGGTTTACGGTGGTACCGGTATCGACACTGGAACCGGCGGTCACGCTCTGGCTGATGACACAGCCTTCCTCTACGGTATCCGAATAACTGCTGGAAATCGCGCCAACGGAAAGTTTCGCCGATTTAAGTGCCGATGTAGCGTCTGACTGGGAATCCCCTACCACGTTAGGCACTGTTACCTGCTGGGGACCGCGGCTTACGGTCAAGGTAACGGTCGTGCTGCTGTCTGCTTCTGTGCCGCCTGATGGATCCTGGTCCATGACCTCGTACTTGTCATATTCCGTTGAATAGGAATAGTTCTTCTTGATATTATCGTAAGCGATGCCGGCATCTTCCAGTTCCGATTCTGCCTGGTTGATATCCTCGCCTACTACATCCGGCACCGTGACCTTGTCCTTGCCATTGCCGTTGCTGACCACGACATTGACCGTGGAGCCGGATTTTACAGATTTGCCTGCTGCCGGATCCTGGGAAATGATCTTCCCTTCATCCACGGAATCGGACTGCTCATAGGTGGCATGGATCTCCAGACCCTTGTCACTGAGAGCTTCTTTGGCGGATTTATAGCTCATGCCGGTCACATCCGGCACATTTACCGAATCTTCTGACTGTTCCACCTTGGTGGCATTGCCGCTGGCTTTTCCAAACCGGGTAAAGCCGAACACATTTCCAAGGATCAGCGCTACAATCACGACGATGACGATGGCGGTCACGATGCCCATGATCTTGACTGCCTTCTCCATCTTGGGATTTAAAAAGCCGCCTTCATCCGGATCTTCATCGTCATCCCCGCCGTCTTCGCCATCCCCATCTCCTTCGCCGTTTTCTTCCTCCGGTTCCCGGTTTGCGGACGCGTTACGGATCTGGTCCACATCTTTTTGGGACATCATCATGGTCTTCTGATCATCCGCGCCGGGGATCACGACGAAATCCTCATTCGGATGGAGGAGGGCATGCTTCAGGTCCCGGATCAGTTCTTCCATGGAAGCATAACGACAGTCCGGGTTCTTCTGGGTACACTTGCGGATAATGCCGGACATGCTCACCGGCAGGTCCGGGGCATAGGTTTCCGGCGGCACCATTTCGTCCTGAAGATGCTTTACGGCAACTGCCACCGGGGATTCCGCGTCATACGGCACCCGACCCGTCACCATCTCGTACATAACGATGCCTAACGAATAAATGTCGCTTTTCCCGTCTACATAGCCATTCCTGGCCTGTTCCGGGGAAATATAATGCACAGAACCCATGACATCGGTGGAAATCGTCTCGGAAGTGGTAGCCCTGGCAATACCAAAGTCCGTCACTTTGACCATGCCATCGGTGGTAATCATGATGTTCTGGGGCTTGATGTCCCTGTGCACGATGTTATGGTTATGGGCATCCTCAATGCCCCTGGCCACCTGCATGGAAATGCTGACAGCCTCCCGGAAGGGGAGCCTGCCTTTTTTTTCAATATATGTTTTTAAAGTGATGCCTTCGATGTATTCCATGACGATATACTGGATTCCCTGGTCGGACCCTACATCAAAGACATTTACAATATTCGGATGGGAAAGGCTGGCAGCAGACTGGGCTTCCTTACGGAATTTGGACAAAAAGCCCTGGTCGCTGGCATATTCCGAGCGCAGCACCTTGATGGCGACGTAACGGTTTAAGACATTATCCCTTGCCTTATAGACATAGGACATGCCGCCGCTGCCCACCATTTCAAGGACCTCATAGCGCCCTCCTAGTTTTGTACCGATTTGTATCATGAAAAGCTTCTCCTCAGTGGATAGCAGGTGATGCGCCGCAGATAATAACTAACCGCGCATCTGGACAAGGATGACTGAAATATTGTCCGTCCCGCCATTTTGATTGGCTTCATTGATTAGATGGTCTACGATCTGCCCGGCATCCTCATCCTGTTCCAGGATTTCCCGGATGCGCTCATCCTCTACCATGCTGGTAAGGCCGTCAGAGCAGAGGAGGAACTGGTCGCCTTCTTCGATCGGGCAGGTAAATACGTCCGGCTGATTGTCTCCCGGCACGCCGACCGCTTTGGTGATAATATTTCTCCGCGGATGGACCCTGGCTTCTTCCTTGCTGATCTCGCCCTGCTCCACCAGGCTCTGCACATAGGAATGGTCCTCTGTGACCTGGGTAAGCTCATGGCCATGCATCAGATACAGGCGGCTGTCCCCTACGTTGAGCACGGTAAGGGTGCCGTCCGTCACAGTGGCACAGACAAAAGTGGTACCCATGCCCTCTTTGTCCTCATCCCGCCTTGAGATGTTCAGGAGCCCTTCGTTTGCTTTGGACAGGGCATCCCGCATGGCTTTTTCCGGGTCGCTCTCCCGGCTGCCACGCAGCAGGTCTGTCACAAGGGTAATGGCATAATTGGAAGCATAATCTCCCGCGTTATGCCCGCCCATTCCGTCCGCTACCGCAAAGAAATCCGGCAGGTTCCCCACCGGCTGGGTGGAAGCGAACACGCAGTCCTGGTTAGACTGTCTTCTTTTTCCGATATCGGTTTTTGAAACTGCTATCATATAAATTATCTAGAAATGAAACAATGCCGTCTCATCCTGCTGCCCAGGCCTCCCTGGCCATGTTTACAGGACTCGCGCGGCATTCCAATAATCTGCTTTACAATATTTGGTTGGTATATCGTTTTCGCAGCTGTCCGCATGCGCCGTCTATATCACGGCCCATTTCCCTTCTAATAGTAACATTAATCCCGTAATTTTCAAGTTCCATTTTGAAGCGGGAAATGGCTTCTTTCGGGCTTTGGCGCCATGTTTTCTCCCTTACCGGGTTCATCGGGATGAGGTTCACATGTGCCCCCTGGTGTCCTAAAAGGCGGCCTAATTCTTCGGCGTTTTCCGGCGAATCGTTGACGCCGTTTACCATGCTGTATTCGTAAGTCACCCGGCGCCCGGTCTCCCGGAAATAATACCGGCAGGCATCTAAAACTTCATCCAAAGGATACTTTCTGGCGATGGGCATCATCTCTTCCCTTGCTTTCTGGCTGGAAGCATGGAGGGAAAGCGCCAGGGTCACTGGCATCCCTTCCTTGGCAAAACGGCGGATCCCCGGCACGATGCCGCAGGTGGAAACCGTAAGGTTGCGGGCACTGAGCCCCATGCCTTCCTTTGCCGTCACAAGGTGCAGGAATCTGACCAGCTCGTCGTAATTGTCGAAGGGCTCGCCCATCCCCATGACTACGACATGGGAAACCCGGGCGGGGCTGTCTGCCTGGATCCGGTAAACCTGGTCCAGCATTTCCGCCGCCGTAAGGCTCCGGACCACGCCGCCAATGGTGGAAGCGCAGAAACGGCAGCCCATGGCACAGCCGATCTGGGATGAAATGCAGGCGGACATGCCATAGGAATAGGTCATGCGCACGCTTTCAATGAAATTGCCGTCTTCTGTCTCAAAGAGGTATTTCCTGGTGCCGTCGATGCCGGAGGTCTCCACCTTCGCGGCCTTGAGCACCACCAGGCCTGCTTCCTTCTCCAGTTTTTCCCTAAGCGCTTTGGAAAGGTTCGTCATATCGGAAAAAGAGGATGCCTGCTTATTGTGGATCCAGTCAAAAAGCTGCTTTGCGCGGAAGGGCTTCTCTCCCATGCCGGAAAGCCAGGATTCCAGCTCCGGCAGAGTCATGGATTTCACGTCAGTTTTATGTGTCTCCCCGACAGCCTGCTCCGGTCCTGCTGCTTCTTTGCCTGGCTGCTGGCCGGCCTGTCCTGGCTCCTCTCCTTTTTCACCTGGCTGACGGCCGGGTGTGTTCGAGCCCGGTGCGGCATTTTCTGCTTCCCGGCCTATTTTCATCGATTCCTGTGTTTTTTTCTCCATCACGCGTCTGCCTTCCTCTGGAACAGGGCCAGGAAAAAGCCGTCATGGTAAATGGCATCCTGGGGGAACATCTGCAGATAGCCCTGGCTCTGGGTATCCTTCTGCATCGGTGCCGGCACCCCTTCAATAGGGACAGGGGTAAAGGGCAGGTTGTCCAAGACCCACTGGCGGTTCTCTTCGTTCTCCTTCTTGGAAAACGTGCAGGTGCTTAGCAGCAGCTTCCCGCCCGGTTTTACATACTGGGACACCGCTTCCAGGATCCTGCGCTGCAGGGTGCTTAACGATTCAAAGTCACCCGGCTTTAAGCGGTAGCGGATATCGCTCTTACGGCCACAGACACCCAGGCCGCTGCATGGCAGGTCTGCCACGACCAGGTCCGCCGTCTCGATGTCCTCCGGGCGCAGCTCGCAGGCATCCACCTTCTGTGCCTTTATGTTCTTGAAGCCCATGCGGCGGATATTTTCCTGGATCTTGCTGACCTTGTTCTGGGAAAGGTCCCGGCAAACGACCTCCCCGGTCCCCTCCAGCTGGTTTGCGAGGTACAGGCTCTTGCCGCCCGGCGCGCCGCAGACATCCAGCACCCTGTCACCCTGCTTTACGCCGCCCAGGGATGCTGCCAGGATGGAGCTGGTATCCTGCAGGTATATCATGCCTTTCTGAAAAGCGCTTAAATGTTCCAGATTGGAAACATGGCGCATCAGGAAAGCATCTTTTATATATGGATGCTTTTCCACCGTAACGCCGTCGTTTTCCAGTTCTTTTTCCACTTCCTCCGTGGAAAAACGGGTGGTATTAGCCCAGGCGCACAAAGGCTTTTCCCGGGTAAGGCTTTTCAAAAGGTCCCTGGTATCGGAAAAACCATAGCTGGCCAGCCACTGGGAAACAATCCATTTGGGCATCGAATATGCCACGGAAAGATAACCCTCCGGGTCCCGGGCAGGGTTCGGGAAAGTCAGCTCCTTATTTTTCTTTTTCCGCACGAGGTTCCGCAGGACGCCATTGACAAAGCCGCTGGCGGAGGTGAATCCGTTTTTCTTTGCCAGCTCCACCGACTCGTTACAGACTGCATAGTCCGGCATCATGCGGATATAAAGGATCTGGTAAGCGCCCAGGCGCACCAGGTTCCGGACCAGCGGGTCCATCTTAAATACCGGGGTCCGGGAAACCTGCCCCAGCACATGGTCCAACGTCAGGAGATGCTCCAAGGTCCCTTCCACAAGGGCGGTATAAAGGTTCCGGTCTGCTCTGGGAAGGTCCGGGTATGCCTGGTACATTTTTCGCAAGGCTTCATTGGAATAAGTCCCTTCCTCATTGATATCCATCAGAGATTCCAACACCAGCTGCCGGACGCTTTTTGCAGTTTTTTCTTTAGGGTCTGCTTCCCGCTTCTCCCTGGGCGTATCTTTTTTCATCCGCTTCCTGGGCGCTTCCTTCCTCCTGGACTCCAGGTCCGCTTTTTTCCCCCGGCTTTCCTCTGCCATGCCTTTCCTTGTCCTTTCTTTCTCACAGCAGCCTGTTTTTTGTCACTGCAGTAAGTTGTTTCTCACAGCTGCCTCTATTTACAGCATATCTTTTATCATACATCGCAAGGAGGAACCCGGTTCAGAGGGAGGATTCCTTGCGATGCGACGTCTATCCTCTCTCTTTAGTCACGGTTCCTGCCACCAAACAGGATCAGGATCCGGAGGAGCTGCAGGATGGCCGCAGCAGCCGCTGCCACATAAGTCATGGCTGCCGCGCGGAGCACTTCCCTCGCCCAGGGGACTTCCTCTTCTGTCAAAATGCCGGTTTCCTGCAGCATTTTTAAGCCCCTTCTGGAAGCGTTAAATTCCAGAGGCAGCGTCACCAGCTGGAAAACCACCACTGCCAGGAAAAGCCAGATGCCAACCTGGATCATGACGTCTCCCACGGCACGGCTAAAGAAGAGCCCTAAAATCAGGATCGGCCAGCAGGCATACGAGGCGATGTTTGCCACCGGCATGATGCCGTCCCGGATCTTCAGCGGCGCGTAGCCTTCCGCGTTCTGCACCGCATGGCCGCACTCATGGGCAGCGACGCCTAAAGCAGCCACGGAAGTAGAATTGTAAGTGGCGTCCGAAAGGCGGACAACTTTGTTCCGGATGTCATAATGGTCCGTCAAATCCCCACGCACATGTTCCAGGCGCACGTCCCCCAGGTCCTTATACTGCAAAAGGCGCCCCACTGCCTGGGCGCCGGTCATGCCGCTGGCACTGCGGACATGGTTAAACCTGTGAAATACGGAATTGACCCGGCTGGATGTGATCATGCAGAAAATCATGCCGATGATGATCAAGATATAGGTCGGGTCCCAAAAAAGCCCATACATGCCATAACCGTAATATCCCATAAAATCAGCCTCCTAATTGTTCTCCTTCCCGGAGCTGGACGCCGCGGAGGAACGCGTCTGCCGCCATCCTCTTTTTGCCTGCCAGCTGCAGCTCCTCTACCAGGAGCGCCGTGCCTTCCCCGGCACAGACAGCCAGTTCTTTTTTGGTCACAGCAGCCACCTGGCCCGGCTGGAAAATGGAGATTTCTTTTCCAAAACGGGATGCGAAATCCTGGCCGGACAGGGGTTTTGCCTTCCAGATTTTCAGCATCTTGCCACGGCAGGTAGTAAAAGCGCTGGGCCAGGGAGCCATGCCCCGCACCAGGCAGTCTATTTCTGCGGCAGGTTTTGTAAAATCGATCTGCCCCTGCTCTTTTTTAATCATTTTTGTATAGGTCGCTATTGCGTCGTCCTGCTTCGTAAAGACAGCGGTCCCCTGCTCCAGCTCCTTTAAGGTCTCTACCAGAAGCTCCGCGCCTACGGTGGAAAGCTTGTCAAAAAGGCTTCCGGAAGTCTCGTCTTCATCCAGCGCCACTTCCTTCTGCAGGATGATGTCGCCGGTATCCAGCGTCTCGTCCATCTTCATGGTGGTGACGCCGCTTACTTTTTCCCCGGAAAGCACCGCCCATTGGATCGGCGCTGCTCCCCGGAATTTGGGAAGCAGGGAAGCGTGCACGTTGACGCAGCCGTATTTTGGCATCTCCAGGATTTCCTTTGGCAGGATCTGGCCAAATGCCACAACCACGATGACATCGGCTTCAAACTGGCGCAGGTACGCGATGTGCTCCGGCCTCCGGATCCTGTCCGGCTGGTAAACCGGGATGCCATACTCCAAGGCTGTTTCCTTTACAGGAGACTGGGACATCTTCCCGCCCCTCCCCTTGGGACGGTCCGGCTGGGTCACTGCCAGCACCACGTTCGCGCCGCTTTTTACCAGTTCACGCAGGGTCGGGACCGCAAAATCCGGCGTCCCCATAAAAATGACTTTCATTCTTCCAGGCCTTTCCCTTCTTCCTCTTCGTCCACGTCATACAGGCCGTCTTTGGTCTTTTCCGTATACAGGATGCCGTCCAGGTGGTCCCTCTCATGGCAGATGCAGCGGGCGAAAAGCCCTTCTGCCTCGATGACGTGTTCCTTCATATCCAGGTCAAAATAGCGGGCTTTGACCTTTTCCGGCCTTGCCACGATGCCGAATTTGCCCGGCACGCTCAGGCACCCTTCGGAGCCCACCTGCTCGCCTTCTGTCTCCAGAAGTTCCGGGTTGATCATGATATAAGGTCCTTCTCCCACATCGATGACCACGATCCTTTTCAAGACGCCGACCTGCGGTCCTGCCAGGCCCGCGCCATTGGCGGCGTACATGGTCTCCAGCATGTCATCTGCCAGCTCACGGATATGGGGAGTCACCTCTTTGATCTCCCTTGCTTTTTTTGTCAAAATCTCGTCCCCGATTACACGGATCGTACGAAGTGCCATTTCAAAACTCCTTTCCTAACGGCTGGGACTGCTTTCCTTCCGGTACCTGCTTTGAATTCCATCCCGGGATTCCATGCCGGGATCCGGAAAACGGATCTCTCCGGATCCTGTCTTCCGGATTCTTTCCTGCAGCCCGTTTTCCGGATCCTCCTGCAGCCCTGCCTTTCCTTTTTTACCCGTCCCTTTTGCCGGGTCACCTTAAATAAAATTGTATGCTGACGGCGGCAAACTGGGGATGCCGGCTGTAGTACAGCTCAATGGCGTCCTTTACCGCGATCAGCGCGTCTTCTTCTTTGCTCTTTAAATAAATCCTCTGCCGGTAAATATCTTTTACCTTTGCCACCGGTGCCGGGGAAGGCCCGATGGCTTCCACCTTTTCCATGACCGGGGCGCGGCTTTTGTCCAAAAGCCGCCGGATCCTTTTGATATACGCTTCCGCCATCTCCTGGGAGGAGGAGGAAGCCTGGAATTCCATCAGATGGTAAACCGGAGGATAATGGAGGATGCTGCGGTACTGGATCTCCTCGTCATAAAATTTCCGGTAATCCTGCGCCGCGGCATCCTCTATGGCAAAATGGTCCGGCTGGTAGGTCTGGATGATGACCTCTCCTTTTTTGTAGCCCCGTCCGGCGCGTCCTGCTGCCTGGGTCAGGAGCTGGAACGTCCGCTCCGCCGCCGTATAATCCGGCACGTTCAGCGAAAGGTCCGCCGCCAGGACGCCCACCAATGTCACATTGGGGAAATCATGCCCCTTTACGATCATCTGGGTGCCGATCAAAATATCCGCTTCCTGGCTGGCAAAGGCTGCAAGGATCTTTTCGTGACCGCCCTTTTCCCTGGTGGTATCCGCGTCCATCCTAAGGACCCTGGCTTTGGGGAATTTCTTCTTCACCAGCTCTTCCATCTTCTGGGTGCCAGCCCGGAACTGCCCGATATCCGGCGAGCCGCAAGAGGGGCATTTATGCACCAATGGCGCCTCATACCCGCAGTAATGGCAGACCATCTTCCCGTCCCGGTGGACGCTCAGGGAGATATCGCAGTGGGGACATTTTATCACATGCCCGCAGCTCCTGCAGGAAAGAAATCCCGCCATCCCACGGCGGTTCAAAAACAGCATCACCTGCTCGCCCCGTTCCAGCCTCCGGGCGATGCCCTGCTGGAGCACCCGGCTGAAGGGGGAACGGTTGCCTTCTTCCATTTCTTCCCGAAGGTCCACCACCTGCACCGAAGCCATTTTCTGCCCATGGACCCGGTGGGGCAGCTTGTAAAGGTGGTACCTGCCCTGCAAAGCAGCATAATAGGATTCCAGGCTGGGCGTGGCCGAGCCAAGCACCACATCTGCCCCTGCCATTTTGCCCATCTGGATGGCCGCTTCCCTGGCATCGTAGCGGGGCACCGTCTCGCTCTGGTAGGAAGGCTCGTGCTCCTCGTCGATGATGATCAGCCCAAGGTTTGGAAAAGGCGTAAACAAAGCGGAACGAGGTCCGATCATGATGTCGATCTCTCCCCGTTTTGCCCTAAGGTACTGGTCATATCTCTCCCCCGCGCTCAATTTGGAGTGGAGGATGGAGATCCTGCTGCCGAAACGGCTGTAAAACCGCATGACCGTCTGGTAAGTCAGCGCGATCTCCGGGATCAGCATGATGCACTGCTTTCCCTGCCGGACCTGCCCGGCGATCAGCTCCATGTACACTTCCGTCTTGCCGCTGCCGGTGACGCCATGGATCAGGAAGACCTGGGACGTGGCAGCTGCCTGCGCCTCATCCCTGCGGATGCCATCTACCACGGCCTGCTGTTCCTCTGTCAGGGTAAACGATTTCTTTCTCCCAGCATTCCCCTGCAAAGGCGTCCGGTAAACCTCTTTGGACTCGATCCGGATGAGCCCCATCTCTTCCATTTTTTTCATGGAAGCTGGCGTAACACTGAGCTTGCCAGTCACAAACTCATACGGGATCTGGGGCTCCTGAAGCAGCGCGCTCATCAACCTCACCCTGGCCTTGTTTTTCTTCCGGTCGAAAATCTCCAGCATCTGGACCGCGGCCTCTTTGCTGACGCAGAGCACCACCGTCTTCTTTTCCACCGGCTTGACTTTCTTTTTTACCGGAAGCACCGTCTTTAACGCCTGGTTGAAAGAGCCGCCGTAACGGTTTTTCATCCAGGCTGCAAGGGAAATCAGCCGCCCTTCCATCGCGACCGAATTTTCCTTCACCGCCAGGATGTCTCGGATCCTGGACGGGTCAAAGGAAGGGGTATCTGTAAGGGCGATGACAAAGCCGTCTACGGTGCGCCTGCCTTTTCCAAACGGCACGGTGACCTGCACGCCCGGCACCACCTTTCCGGAAAGGGTGTCCGGCACATGGTAATCAAACGCCTTGTCCAGGGATTCCCTGGATATATCCACAATGATTTTTGCGAACCTTCCCGCCGGCGTCTTTTCCACGCTAAACTGCTTCCTTTCCGCCTGATTCCAGGCTTTTCTACAGGTAATTTATTATATCATAACATGTCATCGCCTGAAAAGGCGATGACGCAGACCGCGCCCTCACGCGAAGCGTGATCTTTCATGGCGCGGCTCTCCTTAGCTCCATGTCATCGCCTGAAAAGGCGATGACGCAGACCGCACCCTCAAGCACCATTCAGGATAACTCCTGTAATGCTTCGCAAAGTTTATCTACTTTTTCTTCCGTGGTCGCCCAGCTGGTGG
>CADBRV010000017.1 GCA_902797185.1 uncultured Lachnospiraceae bacterium | reverse complement strand
CGCATCCTCTGTGCCATTTTCCTGCTCTACCGTCTTGATCTGGGCAATATCGATGATGTCCATTTCCTTGTGCTGGTGCTCCAGCGCCCTTGCCAGCGCGTTGGCGGTATCCAGGGAGGTCAGGCAGTAAATGCCGGTCTCAATGGCATAACGGCGGATCAGGAATCCGTCACGGTGCTTGTCGCGCCCATGGGTCGGCGTATTGATAACCAGGTCGATCTTGTGCCCCAAAATCAGGTCCATGACATTCGGGGATTCCTGGGAAATCTTATTCACCCTCCTGCAGCTTACGCCGTTTTCTACCAGCACTTTATAGGTAGAACGGGTTGCATAGATGACATAGCCCAGTTTTTCAAACCGTTTGGCAACGCCGATGGCTTCGCCCTTGTCGGAATCCTTTACCGTGATGATCATCTGCTTGTATTTCGGCAGGCGGTATCCGGCGCCCATGAATGCCTTATACAAAGCGGTATCGAAATCTTCGGAAATGCCCAGTGCTTCACCGGTAGACTTCATTTCCGGTCCAAGGGAAATCTCCGCGCCCCTAAGTTTTTCAAATGAGAATACCGGCATCTTAATCGCCCAGTGCTTTGCCTTCGGTGCAAGGCCCGGCTTATAGCCCATGTCACGAAGCTTCTTGCCGATAATGACTTCCGTAGCCAGCTTGACGATGGGGATGCCCGTTACCTTGCTGATGTACGGCACAGTACGGGAAGAACGCGGGTTAACCTCGATCACATATACATCCTCGCCCATGACGATAAACTGGATATTGATCAGGCCGACTACATGCAGCGCCCTGGCCAGCTTTTCCGTATAATCTACCAGCGTCTCTTCCACCTTGTCGTGGATATGCATAGCCGGATAAACGGAAATACTGTCGCCGGAATGCACGCCGGTACGCTCAATATGCTCCATGATGCCCGGGATCAGGATGTCCTGGCCGTCGCAGACAGCGTCTACTTCGATCTCCCGCCCTTCCAGGTATTTATCAATCAGGATCGGATGGTCCTGTGCATAGCGGTTAATGACGGCCATGAATTCTTCGATATCGTCATCGGAAATGGCAATCTGCATGCCCTGCCCGCCTAATACATAGGAAGGACGGACCAGCACCGGATATCCCAGTTTGTGGGCCACTGCTTTTGCTTCCTCTGCCGTATAAACAGTGCCGCCTGCCGCACGGGGGATCCCGGTCTGCTGCAGGATTTCATCGAACAGCTCCCTGTCTTCTGCCGCATCCACGTCTTTCTGCTGGGTGCCAAGGATCGGGACGCCCATCTTTGCCAAAGCTTCTGCCAGCTTGATGGCCGTCTGCCCGCCGAACTGGACGACTGCCCCGTCCGGATGCTCCAGCTGTACCACGTTCTCCACGTCTTCCGCGGTCAGCGGCTCGAAATACAGCTTGTCCGCGATATCAAAGTCGGTGGAAACGGTCTCCGGGTTGTTATTGATAATGATGGTTTCCCATCCTGCATTCGAAAATGCCCAGGTGCTGTGCACGCTGCAGAAGTCAAACTCGATACCCTGCCCGATACGGATCGGTCCGGAGCCAAGTACCAACACTTTCTTGCGGGGCTCTGTCTCAAGGACTTCCCCTTCCCCGTCAAAGCAGGAATAGTAATACGGCGTGCTGGCATCAAACTCTGCGGCGCAGGTATCTACCATCTTGAAGGAAGCGGTGATGCCCTGTGCATAGCGCATATCCCTTACTTCCTCTTCAGTCTTGCCGGAAAGCCTTGCAATCACGCTATCCGGGAATTCGATCCGTTTTGCTTCCTTTAAAAGCTCTCTGGTCAGTGGCTCTTCCTGCAGCCGTTTTTCCATCTCGGTCAGGATGGCGATCTTGTCGATAAACCAGCGGTCTACTTTGGTATGTTCATAAATCGTGTCATAGGACCAGCCGCGGCGGGTTGCCTCGGCAATCCTGTAAATCCGAAGGTCATCGATCTTGTCCAGCTGCTCCAGAAGCTCTTCTTCGCTGAGGTTTGAGAAGTCATAGCTCATGAGGCTGTCCACATGCTGTTCCAGGGAACGGAGCGCTTTCATCAAAGCGCCTTCGAAATTGGTGCAGATGCTCATGACCTCGCCGGTGGCTTTCATCTGGGTGCCCAGCTCCCTCTTTGCCGTAATGAATTTATCAAAAGGCAGGCGCGGGATCTTGACGACGCAGTAATCCAGCATGGGCTCGAAGCTGGCATAAGTCTTTTTCGTAATCGCGTTGGGAATTTCGTCCAGGTTGTAGCCCAAAGCGATCTTTGCCGTCACCTTGGCAATGGGATAGCCGGTTGCTTTGGAAGCCAAAGCGGAAGAACGGCTGACACGGGGGTTTACCTCGATGACGCAGTATTCAAAGCTGTCCGGGTTCAGGGCATACTGCACGTTACAGCCGCCGGTGATGCCCAGCTCGTTGATGATGTTCAAAGCAGAGCTTCGAAGCATCTGGTATTCCTTGTCCCCTAAAGTCTGGGAGGGAGCGACGACGATGCTGTCACCGGTATGGACGCCCACCGGGTCGATGTTTTCCATGTTGCAGACAGTGATACAGGTGCCATTGGCATCCCGCATTACTTCATATTCGATCTCCTTCCAGCCGGAAATACAGCGCTCAACCAGTACCTCATGGGCCCTGGAAAGGCGCAGCCCGTTGCTCAGGATGGAAACCAGTTCTTCCCGGTTCTGGGCGATGCCGCCGCCGCTGCCGCCCAAGGTATAAGCCGGACGCAGCACGACCGGGTATCCGATCTCTTCTGCCACCCGGATGCCGTGCTCTACGGAATGGACTACCTCGGAAGCTGCCACCGGCTCGCCAATCTTCTCCATGGTATCCTTGAATTCCTGGCGGTCTTCCGCCTTACGGATGGTAGCTGCCGTAGTGCCGATGAGCTTGCAGCCGTATTTTTTCAGGACGCCGCTTTCTTCCAGCTCTACGCCCAAGTTAAGGCCGGCCTGTCCGCCCAAAGTGGCAAGCAGGCTGTCGGGCCTTTCCTTATCAATAATCTTTTCAATGACGCCCGCGTCCAATGGCTCGATATAAACCTCGTCCGCGATGTCTTTATCCGTCATGATGGTTGCCGGGTTGGAATTGACCAGGACAACTTCGCATCCTTCTTCTTTCAAGGATCGGCATGCCTGCGTCCCCGCATAATCAAACTCTGCAGCCTGGCCGATGACGATTGGGCCCGAGCCGATCACCATTACTTTATGAATCGCTTGATTTCTTGGCATTATGCTTCTCCTTCCATCATCTTCAGGAACCGGTCAAATAAAAATCCGCTGTCCCTGGGTCCTGGAGATGCCTCCGGATGGAACTGCACGGTATAAATATTTTTCTTCTTATAACGGAGCCCTTCGTTGGTGCCGTCATTGACATTGACAAATGCCGGCTCTGCCACTTCCGGATCCATGTTATCCGTATCCACTACATAGCCATGGTTCTGGGAAGAAATGTAAACCTTGCCGGTCTGCAGGTCTTTCACCGGATGGTTGCCTCCGCGGTGGCCGTATTTTAATTTATGGGTATCGGCGCCATTGGCAAGGGCCATGAGCTGGTGTCCCAGGCAGATCGCGAAAATCGGGACATCAGAAGCTGCCAGCTTCTTCAGTTCTTCAATGATGTCGGTACATTCCTTCGGGTCCCCGGGGCCATTGGAAAGCATGATTCCGTCCGGGTTGTCTGCCAGGATTTCTTCCGCAGATGTGTGTGCCGGATAAACCGTAACCCGGCAGCCTCTTTTCACCAGGTTCCGGGCAATATTCCTCTTTGCGCCGAAGTCCATCAGGGCAACCTTTTTACCGTCACCCGGAAGGACATATTTTTCTTTGCAGGTGACTTTATCAACCACGTTGCCGGTGTTATAAGCATGGATCTGGTCCAGCACGTCCTGGGGATGGATATCCGGATTCGTGGTAATCATGCCGTTCATGGTACCCTTTTCCCGCAGGATCTTGGTCAGCGCCCTGGTATCAATGCCGCAGATGCCCGGGATGTCATATTTTAAAAGGAAATCCTGGATGCTGCCCTGGGCACGGAAATTGCTGTAAGACCTGGAAAGCTCCCGCACAATATAGCCGTCCGGCCATGGCCTGCCTGATTCCATGTCTTCCTCATTCACGCCGTAATTGCCAATCAGAGGATACGTCATGACTACCGCCTGTCCGGCATAAGAAGGGTCTGTCAATACCTCTTCATACCCGGTCATGGAAGTATTGAATACGATCTCACTGATCACGTCCTTTTTGGCACCAATCGATGTGCCTTCAAAGACCGTACCGTCTTCGAGAATCAGAAATGCTTTCATGTCTACCTGCTTTCCTGTTTGCAAAAAAAAAGAGTCGAACTATTTTTCTGCACTCTTTTTTTCATTTACGCTGCCATATTATTCGATTATCCTGCTCCAACATTCCATCACCGGAAGGGTAATGGGCCAGTCCATGCCTGTGCACACTGTGCACCTTTTATGCCATGACTCTTCACTTATTTTGTTTCATGCCAACGCAGTTGATCTCTTTTCAAATCAAAATTTTACCATACTTAAAGCCCCTTCGCAACAACCGTCCCGGAAAAAGCTTAGAGTAAAGCAGAAATATTGAAAAGTTTATTCGATGCCAAAAGTGGCTTTGGAAATGCGATACTAGCATTTCCAAGGCCACCTTCTTGCATGGCCTGCATATATACCCTCCGGCTCCAAAAAGGAAGCCGATAATACATCCCCTCTGTCTGTCACAGTTTTCCGTAAAAGACTTGTACATTGAAAAACTTCTTCATGTAAAAAGCGCTCTGGAAAAGCTAGCCATCGCTTTTCCAGAGCACTTTTTGCATGACCTTCATACTGTAATTGCAAAAGCGACCTAGGAAAAGCTAGCCATCGCTTTTCCCAGGCCTCTTTCTGCATGTAGTTTGTTATTTTGCACGAAGCTTACTCCAGTGCAAAAGCGCCGGTATAAAGCCTGTAATATACGCCCTTCTGGCGCATCAAATCTTCGTGGTTGCCCCGCTCGATGACCTTGCCATGGTCCAGTACCAGGATGACATCTGCATTCTGTACCGTGGAAAGCCTGTGGGCGATGACGAACACGGTCCTGCCCTTCATAAGGCGGTCCATGCCTTCTGATACCACGTTTTCAGTACGGGTATCAATAGAGCTGGTTGCCTCGTCCAGGATCAGTACCGGCGGGTCCGCAACCGCAGCCCTGGCAATAGCCAGCAGCTGGCACTGTCCCTGGGACAAGTCGCCGCCATCATTTCCGATCTGGGTATCATAACCATGTTCCAGCTTTGAAATAAAGCCGTCCGCATTGGCCAGTTTTGCCGCTGCCACGATTTCTTCATCTGTGGCCTCCAGACGGCCGTAACGGATATTTTCCTTGATTGTCCCAGTAAACAGGTTGGTATCCTGGAGGACGATGCCCAAGGAATGGCGCAGGTCCGCTTTTGAGATATCGTTGACATTGATCCCATCATAAGTGATCTCGCCTGCATTGACATCATAGAAGCGGTTGATCAGGTTGGTGATGGTCGTCTTGCCGGCGCCGGTATGGCCGACAAAAGCAATCTTCTGCCCCGGCTTGGCATACAGGGAAAGGTCCTGCAGTACCAGCTTCCCTTCCGAGTATCCAAAATCTACATGGTTAAAACGCACATCCCCGGCCAGTTTGCGGTATTCCGGCTGGCCGTTTTCGTCCATCTTTTTCCATGCCCAGATATCGGTCCTTTCCTTCGTTTCATCAATCGTGCCATCGTCTTCGACCTTGGCATTGACCAGATGGACATCGCCATTATCGACTTCCGGTTTTTCATCAATCAGGTTGAAAATACGTTCCGCACCGGCAAGGGCCATGATGACCGTATTAATCTGCTGGGAGATCATGGTAATCGGCATGATCAGGTTCTTGGTGAAGTTCAGGAATGATGCCAGGATACCAAGGGTAATTGGTGCCAGGCCTCCGACTGCCAGGGCGGAGCCTACGATCGCCACGATCAGGTAAATGACGTTGCCCAGCTGTCCCATGATCGGCATGATGATATTTACCAGGATATTTGCCTTCCGGGCATTTTCATACAGCTCGTCATTCTCTTTTTTGAATTCCTGCTTGCAGATTTCCTCGTGGTTGAATACCTTGACAACCTTCTGGCCGTTCAGGTGCTCTTCAATGAAGCCGTCCACCCGTCCTAAGGATTTCTGCTGGGCGCCAAAATATTTTGCGGAAAGCCCGCCCATGACTTTTACCAGTACCATCAGCACCACGATCAGGATGACCACAAGCAGCGTAAGCAGCGGGCTTAAGGTAATCATGGAAACGAAAACCGATACAATGGTTATGATGGCGGAAATCATCTGGGCCATGCCCTGTGACAGGAACATCCTGAGCATATCGGTATCGTTGGTGTACCGGCTCATGATGTCGCCCTTCGAATTGGAATCGAAGTATTTCAGCGGCAGCGTCTCCATATGGGAGAACATCTCATCACGGATAGTCTTCATGACGCCCTGGCTGACGGAAACCATCAGGCGGCTGTACAGCCAGGTGGTTACAATATTGACCGCATAAGCAAGCGCCATCATGCCAATAATCGTAAGGAGGATCCTGGTATCCGGATTCGTGCTTCCGATAAATGGCGTAATATAATCATCAATCAGGTAACGGAGGAGGTAAGTGCCTGCCACCTGCCCTAAGGAAGCGGCAATTAAGCAGATCGTAACGACCAGCATGTACCACTTATAGTCTTTATTGATATACCTCAGCAGGCGGGCGGTCGTCTTTCCGATATTCGGTTTTTCTCCAAGGTAAATATTTCCCGGGCCGCCATGGGGCCTCTGCTGGCGCCGGCGTTCTTCATTACTGCTCATCTCCTTCACCTCCCTTCCTCTGTGACTGGGCTACTTCACGATAAATCTCATTATTCTTCAAAAGTTCTTCGTTGGTGCCAATGCCGCTGATCCTGCCCTGGTCAAGCACGATGATCTTGTCCGCGTGTTCCACGGAAGCGATACGCTGTGCAATGACAATCTTGGTGGTCTGCGGAAGGTAATTCTTCATGCCTTCCTGGATCAAGGCGTCTGTAGCCATATCCACGGCACTGGTGGAATCATCCAGGATCAGGATTTTCGGCTGCTTCAGAAGCGCCCTGGCAATGCAGAGCCTCTGTTTCTGCCCGCCGGAGACGTTGCGCCCGCCCTGCTCGATATGGGTGTCATATTTATCCGGCATGGTCTGGACGAATTCATCTGCCTGGGAAATCTTACATGCCTCCAGGATCTGCTCGTCGGTGGCATTCTCATTGCCCCATTTGAGGTTTTCTTTGATGGTGCCGGAAAACAGCTCGTTCTTCTGCAGCACCATGGATACCTGGTCACGCAAGGTCTTGATATCATAATTGCGGACATCCACCCCGCCGACCTTGACGGAACCTTCCGCCGCGTCGTACAGACGGGGAATCAGGGAAACCAGCGTGGACTTGGAACTGCCGGTACCGCCGATAATGCCCACCACTTCGCCGGGCTTGATGGAGAAGTTAATGTCATTTAAAACATATTTATCCTTGCCCGGGAAATAGCCGAAAGAAACATGGTCAAATTCAATGGACCCGTCCGGCACTTCCATCACCGGGTGGTCGTTATCTGCCAGGTCTGACTTTTCATCCATGACCTCTACAATACGGTCTGCGGAAGCCTTTGCCATGACGCACTGGATCACGATCATGGAAACCATCATCAGGGAGGACAGGATCTGGATGATATAAGTAAACAGCGACATCAGGCCGCCTGTGGTCAAGGAACCCGTCCCTTTTATAATCATGTTGGCGCCCAACAGCGAAATCAGGACCGTGCAGGCTGCCGTAAGCAGGCTCATGAACGGCATGTTCAAAATCAGGCGTTTTTCTGCCTCGATGGAAAGCCTCTTGGATTCCGAAGAGGTCTCGGTAAATTTATCGATTTCCCGCTGCTCCCGGACATATGCCTTGACGGTACGGATGCCCAGCAGGTTCTCCTGTACTACCGTGTTCATGCGGTCATAGATGATGAACAGTTTCCGGAAAATGCCATGTGCCTGTACGGATATAATGACGATAAACGCTCCCAAAATCGGGATGGCAAGGAGGATGATCATAGAAAGCTTGACGTTAATGATCATCGCCATGACAAACGAGAAGACCATCATGACCGGGGCACGCACCAGCATGCGGATGATCATCTGGTATGCATTTTGTACGTTGGTAATGTCCGTGGTCAGACGGGTGACCAGGGACGCGGTAGAAAAGTGGTCAATATTGCGGAAGGAAAAATCCTGTATATGGTTATACATATCTTGCCGCAGGTTTTTTGCAAGCCCGGCGGAAGCGATTGCCGCGTACCGTCCGGACATGACGCCGAAAAACAAGCCCGCTATGGCACAGACCAGCATGACCCCGCCGGTCTTCACAATGTAATGCATGTCGCCGGCTGAGAAACCGTCGTCAATCATTTTTGCCATAAGGAGCGGGATTACCGTTTCCATGAACACCTCTCCTATAACAAAGAGAGGCGCCAGTATGGATGCCGCCTTGTATTCCCGGACAGACTTTAAAATCTTTTTAATGACGTCCATCCAATTATTCCCCTTCTTCTGATAATAAATTCTGGTAAATCCTCTGCAGATACCCTAACAGCTGGGTACGCTCATCCTCGGAAAAGCCCTCCCAGAGGATCCTTTCACTTTCTCTTCGGTTCTGGTCCATTTTCGAAAAAGCCTGCGTGGACTTTTCCGTCAGCTTCAGCTGCTTGAACCGTTTGTCCTTCTGGTCTGCGATCCGCTCTACATATCCCTTGGCTTCCAGCCGCTGGACGATCCCCGTAATGGTCGGGTTGGAACAATGCAGATGCCTTTCCACGTCAATCTGGTGGATTTCCTTGTCTTCATGCATATGAAGGAAAGTTAAAACTTCCATCTGCGACGCGGTAATGTCCAGCGGGGCCATCCGCCTGTTGCACTGCTGCTCCATGCCATTATCCAGCTGCTTGATCCAGAAGCCCAGGTCTTTTTTGCGGTCTTCCATAGAAGGATAAGAATTATCCCCCATCTCAACTCCTTCCAAAAACATTGTTTATAGATAGCTCGCTATTTATTCTAGCAGGATCAGGGGTAATGTCAATAACTTCACGATTTAATTTTTGGATTTTACATTGCGAGTTATAGATAGGTTATACAAAGGAAACTCCCTTTGCGAAAAATGCAATGGCAAAGGCTTTTTTACACAAAAAATCCGGCCGGCACGCCGTAACGAGTACGGCGCCCGACCGGATTATAAATCTTTTCATTACATCACCCGGAGAGGTGACGCATCAAGCTGTGCCATCCATTACGCTGTGCGCTTTTCATGGACAGCCGCATCGCAAGGAATCCTCCCTCTGAAGCGGACCCCTCCTTGCACTATATCATGGCATGATCTGCCAAAAGGCGGATGGATTACATCATGCCTGCCTGTGCTGCTGCTGCAGCTGCTGCGGCATCTGCCTTCTCATCTTTGATTTCAGCAACAACGGACTCTGTAGTCAGGACGGTGGAAGCGATGGAGCTTGCGTTCTGCAGTGCGCTTCTGGAAACCTTTACCGGATCCAGGATGCCGGCCTTGACCATGTCGGTGTAGGTCTCATTGTAAGCATCAAATCCATATCCTTCCTTGGATTCCTTTACCTTGTTGACGATGACTGCGCCTTCCAGCCCTGCGTTCTGTGCAATGTAGTAAAGCGGTGCTTCCAGTGCTTTCAGGATTACGTTTGCACCAGTCTTCTCATCGCCTTCCAGGGTCTCTGCCAGTTTCTCGACATCATTTGCAGCGTGGATGTATGCAGATCCTCCGCCGGAGATGATACCTTCTTCCACTGCTGCCCTGGTAGCATTAAGGGCATCTTCCATACGGAGCTTGGCTTCCTTCATTTCGGTCTCAGTAGCGGCGCCGACACGGATAACTGCTACACCGCCGGAAAGCTTAGCCAGGCGCTCCTGGAGTTTTTCTTTGTCAAAATCAGAAGTGGTCTCTTCCAGTTCCCTCTTAATCTGGCTGATACGTGCTTTGATATCAGCTTCCGTGCCTTCGCCGTCAACGATGGTGGTGTTTTCCTTGTCAACCTTGACAGATTTCGCACGGCCAAGCATATCAACAGTAGCATCGGAAAGCTGCAGGCCTACTTCTTCGGAGATTACGGTGCCGCCGGTCAGGATTGCGATATCCTGCAGCATTGCCTTCCTCCTGTCACCATAGCCCGGAGCCTTGACAGCGACTACGTTGAAGGTACCACGCAGTTTGTTGACGATCAGGGTGGTCAGTGCCTCTCCATCTACATCTTCAGCGATGATCAGCAGGGACTTGCCCATCTTTACAATATTCTCCAGCAGCGGCAGGATTTCCTGTACGTTGCTGATCTTCTTATCCGTAATCAGGATAAGCGGGTCTTCCAGGTTGGCAACCATCTTGTCCATATCGGTGCACATGTAACCGGAAATATAACCGCGGTCGAACTGCATGCCTTCTACGACTTCCAGCTCGGTCTGCATGGTCTTGCCATCCTCAATGGTAATAACGCCATCGTTGGAAACCTTTTCCATAGCGTCTGCAACCATGTTGCCGACATTGTCATCACCAGCGGAAATAGCGGCAACCCTTGCGATCTGCTCTTTGCCGCTTACCGGGCTGCTCATCTTACGAAGGGATTCTACTGCAGTATCGGTAGCTTTCTTCATGCCTTTACGAAGGACGATGGGGTTTGCGCCTGCTTCCAGGTTCTTCATGCCTTCGTTGATCATAGCCTGTGCCAGGACAGTTGCGGTGGTGGTACCATCGCCAGCTACATCGTTGGTCTTGGTAGCTACTTCTTTTACCAGCTGTGCGCCCATGTTTTCAAACGGGTCTTTCAGCTCGATGTCTTTTGCAATGGTAACACCATCATTGGTAATGGTTGGTGCGCCATAAGATTTGTCAAGGACTACGTTACGTCCTTTCGGTCCAAGGGTAACCCTTACTGTATCAGCCAGTTTATTTACGCCTCTGCCCAGTGCAGCCCTAGCTTCTGCGCCGTATTTAATTTCCTTTGCCATTTTAGAATGCCTCCTGTATATTAGTCTTCGATGATAGCCAGCACGTCATTCTGACGGACGATGATGTATTTCTCGTCCTTGCTTACTTCCACTTCCGTTCCGGAATATTTTGAATAGATGACTTTCTGTCCTTCTTTGACCTGCATCTTGACTTCTTTGCCGTCAACAAGCCCGCCAGGCCCTACTGCAACAACTTCTGCCTGCTGGGGCTTATCCTTCTCTTTGCCCGGGAGCACGATTCCGGAAGCAGTCTTGTCTTCCTCTTCAATCGGTTTCAGCACAATCTTGTCGCCTAAAGGTGTTAACTTCATCTTGAGATTCCTCCTTGCCTATATAAATGACTTTTTGAATTTTCTCATTTTATTAGCACTCATTATTACTGAGTGCTAACTTCAAGGCTTATAGTATCCTTTTCAAGGTATACTGGCAACCTTGAATATTACAATTTATGTCTATAATTCGTGCTATTATCTCTATTTTTCTTCGTTTTTCTCTTCTTTTCCAGTTCTTGGATTTTTTTCAAAACGCAAAGCCGAAAAAAGCAAGCGTTCCGGCGTGTTTCAACCCCCTTTCCCCATCCTGGGAGAAAAGGTCCTGAAGCACCTTATACGCTTGCTTTTATTGCTATATCCTCTGTTTTAGGAAGCCAGGAATGCTTCCAACGCCTGTTTCCTTCCGTCCTTGCTGATGAAAACAGCAGGCATGCATTTTATTCCGCTCCCCAGCACGTCTTAACCAGTATGTTCGTTCCTTTGCATCTACTGCCCTGGCAGGCCGTTGCACGCATTATATCAATTCCAGTTTTTTCAATGCATATTCAATCCCGTCATCATGGATATCTTTGGTGACGAAATCTCCTGCTTCTTTTGCCTCGTCCGTGCCATTGCCCATGACTACCCCGACGCCGGCATATTCCAGCATGGAGATGTCATTGCTGCTGTCGCCAAAGGCCACCGTGTCTTCCGGCAGGATCCCCATTTCGCTGCAGACAAAGCGTATGCCGGATGCCTTGGTATGGCCTTTGGGGACCAGTTCCATAAAAGAATCCCCGTGCTTGATTATTTCATACTGCTCTGCCAGCCATCCAAGCCACTCTTCGATGTCCTTGTCCACCAGGTTGACGCTCATTTTATTGGTATCCTTCGTCCATTTATCCCGGTTGCCCAGGATCGGGAGGATGTCATCCCCCATTAAGGCAACCAGCTTGTTCAGGAATGGGTCTCCTCTGAATTCTTCCCGGTCCACAAAAAGGTTCCTGGTGCCTTCCAGCACAAGGGGCATCTCCCGCTTTTTCATTTCCCTGACCGTATCGGCCAGCACCTCGGCAGGCACCTTGTCATTGAGCAGTACCTGCTGTCCCTTTTCCACATAAGTGCCGCATCCGGCAACGATGCCGTCAAAGCCGATGTCAAAAAGGTTGTCTCCGATAATAAACGCCCTGGACCTCCCGCTGCACAAAAATGCCAGGTTCCCGTTCCTGCGCAGCGCACGGATCGCCCGCACCGTGCTATCCGGGATCCTCTGCTGGAAGTCCCAGATTGTGCCATCGATATCAAAAAATACTGCCTTTCTGCCCATTTTATTCCTTATCCCTGTCCTCTGTTTTTTCTGTCTTCATCTCCCACATGCTTTTCTTAAAAGCCGGGATTGCCCTGCTGCCTGCTTTACTGTGCCCTTATAATCGCTTCTGTCATATCCACCGCCCTGCGGTTTGTCTTGACATTGTGGACCCGCACAAAGGAATAATCCGCCTCTGTAGCCAGCACGGTGCTGACAATCGTGGCTTCCTCCCGCTCATCTTCCGGCAGGTGCATGGCATAATCAATAAAAGCTTTCCTGGATGCGCCCAAAAGCAGCGGGAACTGCAATTTATGGAAATAAGAAAGGTGCTTTAAGATGGAAAGGTCCTGGTCCTGGGTTTTGGCAATGCCAACCCCCGGGTCCAGCAGGATCCGTTCCTGCGGGATCCCGGCATCTAGTGCAAGCCGGACGCTCTCTTCCATATCTTCTTCCACATCTTCAAAAAAGCTGCTGTAATCCATGTCCTTACGGTTATGTACCAGGCAGCAGGAAATTTTTCCATCTGCAATGACTTTTGCCATATTCGGGTCAAATTTAAGCCCCCAGATGTCATTTACCATGTCGGCGCCTTCATAGATCGCCGCCCTTGCCACTCCGCTTTTATACGTATCAACGGAAACCGGTATATCGAACTTTTTCTTGACCGCCCTTAAGACCGGTATCAGGCGGTTCAATTCCTCCTCATCCGAAACCATCGAATAGCCGGGCTTGGAAGAGCCTGTCCCGATATCCAGCACGTCCATGCCTTCGTCAATCATCTGGGCTGTATGGAGGATCGCCTTATCTATGATGTTTAACCTGCCGCCATCCGAAAGCGAATCCGGCGCCAGGTCCAAAATGCCCATGACATAGGTCCTTCCATGGTCCTCAAATTCTTTCTCTCCGATCTTCAATTTATTATCTCCTCGTTTTATATCGTAAGGAGGGACCCGCTTCAGCGGGAGGATTCCTTACGATGCACTAGCCGCATCGTCTTATGTCACCGCCTGTCAAGGCGGTGACGCAGGCCGCGCCCTCACGCGAAGCGTGACCTTTCATGGCGTGGCTCTCCCCTTTTATATGTCATCACCCCTTCGGGTGATGACGCAGGCCGCGCCTGCGCACGAAGTGCGGTTTATAATGGTGCGGCTCTCCTTATGGACGATTTGGAATGCGGCGTCTGTCCATTTTATATGCTTCCCTCAAATCCTCCAGCCAGGAGAGGGAGCCGCAGGCAAGGATTACGGCACCACTGCCCTCCTGCTCTGCCTGCCTTTCCGCTTCATCCAGCGCCTGGCGGACACTGCCGCATGCATGGGCATCAAACCCTGCCTCCCGGGCTGCTTCTGCAAGCCTTTCCGCGGAAAGTGCCCTGGGATTGGACGGGGTAACCGTAAAAACATCCTTGCCGAAAGGCCGCAGGATGGCAAGCACCTGCCTGTAATCCTTGTCTGACAATACCCCCATTATAAAAACGATCTTCTTTTTTGTAAAATAACATTCCAGGCTCTTTGCCAGTTTGTGGGCGGCATTGGGATTGTGGGCACCGTCCATGTAAAGGAAGGGACCGTCATGTACCCGGCCCAGGCACTGGAGCCTTCCCGGCCAGGAAACAGCCAGAAACGCCTGCCGGGCATCTTCTTCGGAAGGGATTTTTCCACTGTATTCCCATTCCCGCAGAGTCTCTTCCTGAAAGCCTTCTTTCCGGGGCGGTTCCTGGAAAACACTTTTCTGTGATGCCTCCTCCTGAGAACCTTCCTTCCGAATATCCTTCACACCGTTTTTTCCTTCTGGAAAAGCCTGTCCATGGAACCCGTCTTTTACCTTTACCCCTCTAAGGGCTTCCAATGCCAGCAGGGCAAGGGCGGCGTTCTCCACCTGCCAGGTCCCTGCCAAGGACAAAGTAAATTCTTTTTCTGTACCATCCTTGGAGCGCCAATAAAACGACGGATGGATTGAGCCGTCTTCTTCCATCCGGAACCCTGCATCCCGCACCCACCCTGCAGGCACCTCTAGGAAGGGGCAGCCATGCTTCTTTGCCCTCTCCCGGAGCCGGGCAGAAACTTCTTCCTGCTGCCTGGCGCTTACCACCGGGCAGGAGGAGACAATAATGCCTGCTTTCTGGCGGGCGATTTCTCCAATGGTACCGCCCAGGAAGTTCTGGTGGTCCAGCCCGATGGAGGTAAACACGCATTCCAGAGGATGATGGAGGACATTCGTGGCGTCCCCCTCCCCGCCCATTCCGCATTCGATCACCATGAGCCCGCAGTTTTCCTGGGCAAAATACAGGAAAGCCGCAGCTGTCTCTACCTCAAATACAGTAGGATGGGGATACCCTTCGCCGGCCATCTTCCGGCACGCTTCTTCCACCGTGGTATAAAGCTGTGCCAGCCGTTTTTTCCCGATGCTTTTCCCATCAATCCGGAACATTTCCTCATAGGAAAAAACAGCCGGAGAGGAAAAATGCCCCGTCCTGCAGCCTGCCTGGGTAAAAGAAGCTGACAGCATGGCGCCTACAGACCCCTTCCCATTTGTCCCTGCGATATGGATGGACGGGACCCGGTCCTGGATCAATGTCCCGCCTTCGGAAAGCAGCTGGCAGAGGCGGTTGATATTGGAAAGCCCCGGGTGGCTCCCCAGCCCGGATAGCATCTGGATATATGCCGGCAGTTCCTCAACTTTCATTTTATCCTCCTATCTATCACCGCCCTTTGGCGGTGATGCATCGCACGAAGGGCGAATTTGCATGGCGTGGCTCTTCATAATGCCATCGCCCTTTGGGTGGTAACGCAGGCTGTGCCTTTGCACGAAGTGCAAACTGAAATGGCGTAGCTCTCCTGTTATTCCATTCCTTCGGAGGGCGGTGATGCAGGCCTCGCCTTCGCACAGAACGCGGATGGTTCTTTACGATGCAGCTCTCTGATTTCATCTATCATCACTGCTTTGGCGGGAAAAGCTGGTCCGAATCCAAAAGGATTGTAAACGGCCCGTCATTGAGCAGTTCGACCTGCATATCCGCCCCAAAGGAACCGGCCTGTACCTCAAATCCCTGCTCCCTGGCTTTCTCGATGCAGTATTCATAAAGTTTATCTGCCTTTTCCGGGTTTCCTGCTTCAATAAAAGAAGGGCGGTTCCCTTTCCTGCAGTTGGCATAAAGCGTGAATTGGGAAACCATGAGCAGCTCCCCTCCTACATCCTTGAGGGCAAGGTTTGTCTTTCCTGCCTCGTCTTCAAAAATCCGGAGCCCCAGCATCTTCTTCATCATCTTGTCTGCCACGCTGTTGTCATCCTGTTCGGAGATGCCCACCAGCACCAGGAAGCCCTTCCCGATTTTTCCAATGGTTTTCCCATCTACTGTCACGCTGGCATGGCGAACTCTCTGTATTACAAAACGCATATCTTTCCTCGCTGTCTTTTCTATAAAACCCTTTTTCGTTGGATGCCCTATTAACCTTTGTATTTCAAGAGGCGAAAAAGCCCCTGTCTGCCGGCCTAAAAGACACTTTCTCCCGAAATTGCTTTTTCTATTGTACGAAGCGGTGCTTCCTCCTGGCCTGCTTCCCCTTATTCTACCAAAAAGGGCCACTGCGTGCTTGCAGCGGCCTTTTTATTTTTCCAAAGCCGGAAATTGCCTTGGGTATCTCTTATTTCTTTCCTTTTTTCCTGCGTTTCCAGCGCTTATGGATTGCCGGAAACGCTTCCCGCTTTTTTAGTGCTGGTTGCGGAACTGCATCGGGGTCATGCCATATTTCTTCTTAAACAGGCGGTTGAAATGCTCCACGTTCTGGTAGCCCACCGACTCCGCGATATTTTCCACGGACATGCTGCTGTTTTTCAGCAGGGTGCGGGATTTCTTTAAACGCACATTCTTCACAATATCTCCAAAGGTCCTGCCGGACTTGTCCTTGATATATTTGGAAATATAAGGCTTGGAGAGGTGGAGTTCCTGTGCCAGGTCATCCAATGTCACCGTCTGGTAATTGCCCTGGATATAATTCATCACATCGTTGAGCCGTTCATCCTGGATCCCGTTGCCCTTGCGGACCTCGTCCAGCTTGTTTACGGCTACGGTCAAAGCATTGATGGAAGCGCGGATGATATCCTCGTCAATGCCGACGCCCCACTGCATCTTCCCGTTGCAGGTAATGCCCACATATGCGCAGGCTTTGGAAGAAGACCCCTTGGAAAGGGCATGCTCTTCATAAACGGAAAGCTCATAACTGATGCCGAAATACTGCTTGAGTGCGTTGCTGACAGCATCCAGGCGGCCGTTGCCGTTGGCCTGTACTTCCTTGGTGTTCCCGCCATGCTGGATCGTCACTTCTGCCATGATGCCATCCACCTGTTTGAAATGGCAGGACATGATCTGGAAGTAGGGCTGGTGGTGGATATAATGGTCCTCAAAGATCTCATATACCATGTTCGGCGTAAGCTCCTGGTGGCGCTTGTCGGATACGTCCTTCACAAGGTAACCCACCTGCTCACGCATCTTCTTCGGAAGGTTCAGCCCGAAGTTCTGCTCCAGGATGAAGGAAATGCCGCCCTTGCCGGACTGGCTGTTAATCCGGATGACGTCACCGTCATAGGTACGTCCCACATCTGCCGGGTCGATCGGAAGGTAAGGCACAGTCCATTTGTCTGTGTGCCCTTCTGCTCTCCATGCCATTCCCTTTGCGATGGCATCCTGGTGGGAACCGGAGAAAGCGGTAAATACCAAATCTCCTTCATACGGCTGGCGGTCCGGCACCCTCATCCTGGTGTAAGTCTCATAACGTTCCCGGATGTCCGGAAGGTTGCTGAAATCAAGATGCGGGTCAACCCCGTGGGTATACATATTCAATGCAAGGGCGATAATGTCCACATTGCCGGTTCGCTCGCCGTTGCCAAACAGCGTGCCCTCAATCCTGTCAGCCCCTGCCAGGATGCCGAGCTCCGCGTCGCTGATGCCGCAGCCCCTGTCATTGTGCGGATGGAGGGAAAGGACGATATTGTCCCTGTATTTCAGATGCTTGTGCATGTATTCCACCTGGGTGGCAACTACATGGGGCATAGCGTTTTCCACGGTAATCGGGATATTGATAATCGGCTTGTTCTCCGCCGTCGGCTGCCAGATGTCCAATACGGAATTGCAGACATCCAGGGCATAATCGACTTCTGTACCGTTAAAGCTTTCCGGGCTGTATTCAAAGGAGAAATTGCCTTCGGTCTGGTCAGCCAGCTCTTTTAACATCTGCGCGCCGTCCGTGGCAAGCTTCTTGATCTCCTCTTTGTTCTTCCGGAAAACCTGCTGCCTCTGGGCAACGGAAGTAGAGTTGTAAACATGCACGACCGCATGGGGCGCGCCCTCTACCGCTTCAAAGGTCTTGCGGATAATGTGCTCCCTGGCCTGGGTAAGGACCTGTACGGTCACGTCATCCGGGATCATGTTCCTTTCGATCAAGGTACGAAGGAAATTGTATTCCGTCTCGGAAGCAGCCGGGAACCCGACCTCAATTTCCTTAAAACCGATCTCGACCAGCATTTCGAAAAAATGCAGCTTCTCATCCAGGCTCATGGGCTCGATCAATGCCTGGTTGCCGTCGCGCAGGTCAACGCTGCACCAGATCGGCGCTTTCGTAATCCTGTCCTTCTTCACCCAGTCGTAAGTCGGCTCTGGAGGAAGGAAATATTGGGGCTCATATTTTTTCGAAGGGTCTTTCATCATATGCCATTACCTCGATTCCTATCAAATATTTATCCTGTACTATTAAATATTTATCATGTGACTAGAATGTTAGCACAGGAAGGAATTCCTGTACAGTGATATTTTTAATCTATTCGGTTGATTTATTTTAATATTTTTATAAAAATAAAATCAATTCTCTTGATTTTATCAGTTTTATGAATGAAAGGCAGGACGTTTCCCCATCCCGCCTGTACCATTACGATTTTAATATTTTTCGCACTTCCGAAATGTCATGCAGCTGCAGCACATGGGCAGTAATGCCCTTCAGCATTCCAAGCCTAGCCGGGACTGTGATACCCCACAAGCATTCCAAGCCTAGCAAGAATATCCCAAACTTAGTAAGTCCGGATCTCGTCGTTGTCATCCCCCTGCTTGATATCACGGATCTGGACATAGAAATGGGTATTTTCGTCCACTTTGACTTCCACCCGGTCTCCAACCTTATGCCCCATAAGGGCTTTGCCGATAGGGGAATCAATGCTGACACGCCCTTCAATGGAATTCCCGCGGATCGTGGTAGTGACTTTATATGTCTCCACTTCGTCATCGTCCTCAAAATAGACCGTGACAAGCTTGTTAAGCCCCACCTGGTCATCAGAAGAATGGTCTTCGATAATCTTTGCGGTCTTGATCATCTTGTCCAGGTAACGGATCCGGCTCTCGTTACGCCCTCTCTCCCTCTTTGCGGTCTTATACTCATAATTTTCACTGAGGTCGCCCTGCGCCTTGGCAGCCTTGAGCTCTTCCAAGGTGTGCTTCCTTACCACAGTCCTGCGGTAGTCGATCTCCTCTTTCATTTTCTCAATATCGCTTTTTGTCAATTTATCATACATGGCTGCCTCCACCTTTATTTCGCATAGTCTTTCTCATAGCATTCATTCAACCATGCCACCGCTTCCTCCTTGCCTTCCGGTGTAAACGGGAAAGTGCGGTATTTCTTGTCCTGCTCCTTTGTAAAAGCTTCCGCATAAGGCTCCGGCCACACGCAGGCATCAAAATAGTCCCCGTCGTCCCCGCTGGCCTTCTTTAAACGGTACCTCATGCCCTTACAGCTTCCGGTAAACGGTTCGCCATAAGTATAATAATTAAAGCTTAAAAGCTCTCTGCTTTCTATCTCCATCGCCCCTGGCTTACCTCCTTACGGCAATTTCCTGCAAAGGTTCGGTGCTGTCCCTGCCCTTTCCCCATATTGGGTCCCTCGCTGCTGCAGCCCTTTTTCCTGTGCAGGGATGCTTTTCCACATCCAAATGCACATTATAATTTCCTTTTGCCCCAATTTCAACGCTTCCCGCTGAAGCACATAGAGTAAAATTTTAATTGGCACAACGTAAAATGGAAGGCTTGTAATAATCTGAGCCACCGTAAAAATATCCGGACACGTCCTGTCCAGTATGACAGGAGAGGCATGCCTGATGCCTTTGGTTAAAGTACGGTATAAATGCCGGGACAGGCCAGGTACGCCAAAAGCAGGTTTGTCCGGATACTTGGCCGGGCACGGGAGTTAAGCCATATGGACAATTGGATTTCTGTAATGAGAAGCTTG
>CADBRV010000016.1 GCA_902797185.1 uncultured Lachnospiraceae bacterium | reverse complement strand
GGGATATTGGCAGCCTTACACTTTGGGTTATGCTGTTGGCTGCTTCTTGCATAGCAGTCGGTGGGATGCTCCTTTATATCTTCAGGCAGAAAAGAATACATAAATAAAAGAAAGGGCGCATAGATAGAAAGGACAGACGCCGCATTCCAAACCAGGCAGCCATGCCGGAGTGAAAGTATCGGGCCAGCCTCCATTCGTTCGTTTTTTGACCGGACAATTGGAGGCTGGCTTATACTCCGGCCGGGCTGCTCATTTCATGCGCTTTGCCATCTTGGCTTTATATATATATTGTCGTCTCTATTTATGCCCTACACCAAGCCTTATTTCATGCCCGTTACCTGGTTGAGAAAAACATGCCCCACTGATATAATAGATTGAAGTTTGACCTCTTTCTTTCGTGCCAGCCCACGCAGAGTGCTTGACGTAGGCCGTTACTGCATTGCGGGCGCTTTTCGTGCATGGCTTTCTTTGTAAAAGGGACTTGTAAGAGCGAAAGAAGGTCATATATAAAGGAACCTTATACAGATGAAAAGAAACATTATAAGGCCATAATAGCAATATTAACAGTAATAAAGGGAATCTGACCAGGTAAAACGGTTTTGCAGTGGAGAAAACCTGAAGATAAAGGAGATGTGAATTCATATGAAGCTTGGCATTGTGGGCCTTCCGAATGTAGGAAAAAGTACATTGTTCAACTCACTGACAAAAGCAGGGGCTGAAGCAGCAAACTATCCTTTCTGTACCATTGACCCGAACGTGGGGGTTGTTGCGGTACCGGACGAACGGATCCATGTATTAGGCGAGATGTACCATACGAAAAAGGAAGTCCCGGCCGTTATTGAATTTGTAGATATCGCGGGCCTGGTAAAGGGCGCCAGCAAGGGCGAAGGCCTGGGCAACCAGTTCCTGGCCAACATCCGTGAGACGGATGCCATTGTCCATGTGGTACGCTGCTTCGAAGACAGCAACGTGGTGCATGTAGATGGTTCCATCGACCCGGTACGTGACATGGAGACCATCAACCTGGAGCTGATCTTCTCCGACCTGGAGATCCTGGAGCGCCGGATTGCCAAAGTGCAGAAGACTGCCCGCATGGACAAGACTGCAGGGAAAGAGCTGGAGCTTCTGAAAGCGCTGCAGGCACACCTGGAAGACGGCAAGATGGCAAAGACCTTTGAAGTGCCGGATGATGAAGAACTGCAGGGCTGGTTTAAGAATTACAACCTCCTGACCGCGAAGCCGACCATTTATGCAGCCAATACTTCCGATGAAGACCTGGCAGACGATGGCGCCAACAACCCATATGTGCAGCAGGTAAGGGAGAAGGCAGCAGAAGAAAACAGCGAAGTTTTCGTGGTCTGCGCCCAGATGGAAGAGGAAATCGCCGAGCTGGAAGATGCTGAGCGTGCGGAATTCCTGGAAGAGCTGGGAATCAAGGAATCCGGCCTGGATAAACTGATCCGTGCCAGCTACCACATCCTCGGGCTCATCAGCTTCCTTACCGCAGGGGAAGACGAGTGCCGTGCATGGACCATTAAGAAAGGGACGAAAGCACCCCAGGCAGCAGGCAAGATCCATACGGATTTTGAACGTGGGTTTATCCGTGCCGAGGTTGTTTCCTATGATGACCTGATTTCCAGCGGCTCCATGACAGCTGCCAAGGAAAAGGGCATTGTCCGCCTGGAAGGCAAGGATTATGTCGTACAGGATGGCGATGTGATCCTGTTCCGGTTTAATGTCTGAAAAAAGGAGAGCTACGCCGTTATAAAACCGCACTTCGTGCGGAGGCGTGGCCTGTGCCATCGCAAGTGGATCCTCCCGCTGAAGCGGTTCCATCCTTAAGATATAATATAAGAAAACCCAGACCTAATGAAAGTTCTAAAATAAAAAGCTGGAGAAGGATTTGTGGTTCCTTCCCCAGCTTTCTGTTTCCTTAAAGCCTTTGCTCTATTAGACAGGTTTTTACTGTTTTTTCAGCAGATGGTGCTCGCTTTCTCTAAGTCATGCAGAAGCATTTTGTCATGCTTATTTCTTTATTCCGTCTTTGCTGCGTCTGCTTTGTCTGCTTTTACCATTTCATTTAACATGTCCTCGAACCCTTCCAGTTTGGAAGTGCAGTTCGGGCAGCGGGTTGCGCCGATCGGGATCATGCTCTTGCAGAAGGGACATTCCTTCTCGGTAGGAGCGGCAGGCGCTTCCTCTTTGTGAGGGAGCAGGTTCTTGGTTTTGTTGATGGTCCGGACTACCAGGAAAAGCACCAGGGCAATCAGGATGAAATTAATGATGGCGGATACAAAGGAGCCCCATTTGAGTTCCACGGTACCCAGCTTTAATACATAACCGCTCAGGTCGGTGCCGCCCACCACGCCGATGATGGGGTTGATGATGTCGCTGACCAGGGAATCGACAATGGCTTTGAAAGCAGCGCCAATCACAACGCCAATCGCCATATCCATGACATTTCCCTGCATGGCAAATTCTTTAAATTCCTTGAAAAAACCTTTCATGCTTCCTCCTCCCAAAAATGTCATCGCCTGAAGGCCGATGACGCAGGCCACGCCGCACGCGGAGCATGCATTACGATGGCGTGGCGCTTTCTTGTGAACATTTCATATTATATTATCTGCCCGCTAATATTACAAGAAAAGGAATAGAGAATCTTCCTAATAATCAGGATCTGATCCATACCTGTATTCACATAAGGGCTCCTCCCGTTGAAGAGGGTACCTTCTAACGATAAATATTTAAAAAGAAATATGTTGACAAACAACAATAGCAGTCCTATAATACAAACAAGTCAAAAACCTATCGGAAAGGTAGGAAATAAAGGCAAAGAGACAAAAAGTGAAAATGATGAAACCGCCGGCCCTTAAGACAGCAGGACCTGTAAAATCCATCCTAAAACACGGAGACAGGAAGGCTGCTGCAGGAAACGGGAAGATGGCTGGAACAGGAAGTTGCAGTTTATTTTTGAAAGCGCCGCTAAGACGGCAGAGGAGGATTCAAATGGGAGATATTAAACAGAGCGCAACAGAACTGGTTGGCAACACACCGCTTTTGCAGCTGAATAATTACAGCAAGTCAGCAGGCATCACGGATGCGACCGTATATGCCAAGCTGGAGTACCTGAATCCGGCAGGATCTGTCAAGGACAGGATTGCCCTTGCCATGATCGAAGATGCAGAGAAGAAAGGACAGCTGAAACCGGGCGCAACCATCATCGAGCCGACTTCCGGAAACACCGGTATCGGTATTGCTGCAGTAGCAGCAGCAAAAGGCTACAAAGCCATCCTTACTTTGCCGGATACCATGAGCGTAGAGCGCAGGAACCTGCTGAAAGCCTATGGCGCAGAGCTCGTCCTGACCGAAGGTGCAAAGGGTATGAAGGGTGCCATCGCAAAGGCGAACGAACTCCAGAAGGAAATTCCGGGATCCATTATCCTTGGACAGTTTGACAACCCCGCTAACCCGCAGGCACACTATGAGACCACCGGCCCGGAAATCTGGAAACAGACCGATGGTGATATTGATTACTTCATCGCTGGCGTAGGTACCGGCGGAACCCTGACTGGTGTTGGAAAATACCTGAAAGAGCAGAACCCGAATGTCAAGGTTATCGCTGTAGAGCCGGCTACCAGCCCGGTACTTTCCAAGGGTGTTTCCGGTGCCCACAAGATCCAGGGTATCGGCGCAGGCTTCGTACCGAAGGTACTGGATACCAAGATGTATGATGAAATTATCCCGATTGAAAATGATGATGCTTTTGAAGAAGGCAAGCGCTTTGCAGTTAGCGAAGGCATCCTGGTTGGTATTTCTTCCGGTGCCGCTTTGAAGGCAGCAAGGATCCTGGCAGCTCGTCCGGAGAACAAAGGCAAGAAGATCGTTGCCCTGCTTCCGGATTCCGGCGACAGGTATCTTTCCACCCCACTGTTCGCTAACTAATCTGTTATATGGTTTGAAGTCCATTTTTTAGACGTCCCTTGCTTTGGTGATAGTCAACGGCTTGCTGCCAAAGCAGGAAAGGGCGTTTCCATTTTCCTTCATAATTTATTACCTGAAGGGTAGTGGAACAGGCCGAGCCATTATTGTATGTACAGAGTACATTGGATCATGACTCGGTTTTTTTTTGTCCATTGGACAAGATAGAAATCCCTGTTTTCGTAGAAAATACGAAGATGGGGTTTTTCTTTTCCGGTTTTCGTGGGAATACGAAGCCAGAGCTTTTCTTTTCCGGCTTTCGTAGAAAATACGAAGACGGGGCTTTTCTTCATGCTATTTTTAAAAAACATTACAAAAATAACATGGATTCTTTACAAAGCGTATTCCTGTGTTGTATCCTTACTTTGTATGCCGGTAAAGTCCGGATGAGGAGAGAATATGGGACCGTTTGAAATATTTGAACTGCTCGGTGGCGTCGCGCTTTTCCTTTTTGGCATGAACATCATGTCATCAGGCTTAAGGAATGCGGCAGGAGACAAGCTCAGGCTGGTATTGGAACACGTTACTTCCAATAAATACCTGGCCGTCCTCTTAGGGGTCGGTGTCACGGTCGTGATCCAGAGTTCCTCTGCTACGGACATGATGGTCATTGGCTTTGTAAACTCCGGGCTGATGTCTTTGGAAGAAGCCATTGGCGTCATCATGGGTGCCAACATTGGTACAACCATCACGGCACAGATAACGGCATTTAACCTGGCAGCGTTTGCCCCGATGATCCTTTTTGTAGGATGTGTCATGAACATGTTCTTCAAAAAGCCATTCATTAAAAACATCGGGTCCATCGTCATGGGTTTCGGCATGCTGTTTGTCGGGATCAGCATGATCAAGTCCGTGATTTCCCCGCTTTCGGAAAGCCCGCAGTTCATCCAGTTCCTGTCAGCATTGTCCAACCCGTTTATGGCAGTGCTGTTCGGCGTGGCTTTTACAGCCTTGCTGCAGAGCTCGTCTTCCTCTACGGTTATTTTCCAGGCCTTTGCCGTGCAGGGCATTTTGGATTACCATACAGCGGTTTACCTGGTCATCGGTGCGGCCATTGGTTCGGTTACACCGAACATCCTGGCCAGCTTTACCACCAACCGGGATGGGAAGCGGACTGCAGTACTGAACCTGGTGTTTAATATTTTCCGTGCCATCCTGCTGAGCACTTTGATCGGCATCTTCCCGCAGATCCTGAACTGGATCCAGGCCCTGTCGCCAAACAGCATCGCCCGCCAGATCGCCAATACCCATACGATCTTCGCGATTATCGCCGTGCTGGTTATGCTTCCTTTCACAAATATGATTATCAAGATCGCGAAGAAGATCATCCCATATACAAAGGAAGAAAACGAGAGGGCAGAAGACCGCAAGCTGGTCTATATGGTAAATACCACCCAGGTTCCTGCGGAAATTGCCATCAAGCAGGCATACATGGAGCTGGGACGCCTGGCTGACATGGCGATCAGCAACCTCGAGCTTTCCGTCGAAGCCTTCTTTGACCACGACAGTAAAAAATATGACAAGGTAGAGGAAAAGGAAGCGACGGTGGATTTCCTGACCGACGCAATTTCGGAAAAACTGGTGGATATGCGTGCCATGGACCTTTCCGAGCATGATACGTTCCGTGTTTCCAAGCTGACGCTGATTGCGTCTAATTACGAGCGGATCAGCGACCATGCGGAAAATATCATTGAATACGCCGAAAAAATGGAACGGAACAATTCGCAGATGTCCTACCAGGCGAAGGCAGAGCTGCATGAACTGGCATCCTCTTCCGTCCGTTCCCTGCGGCTTTGTACGGAAATTTTTGAGGAAGAAAAATTCGACCTGCTGCCCCAGGCAGAAGAGCTGGAACAGTCGGTGGATGACCTGCAGGAGCAGATGATCGCGAACCATGTGGAACGTCTCATGAAGAGCGAATGCGACCCGATCTCCGGCGTCGTCTTTACCGACATGTGTACGGACCTGGAGCGCTGCTCCGACCATGCCATCAATATCGCTACGGCGCTGGTAACGAATTATACAAAGCTGGGATAAAGAAAAATGGCGGGATCCGGTATGGATCCCGTCATTTCTTTATAAGGACAGGCGCCGCATTCCGCATCAGAAAGGACCCTCCCGCTGAAGCGGGTTCCTCCTTACGATAGAATATAGAAAAAAAGAACCAAAGTAGAGTGATGCAGCGGGACTAGTAGGAACTGCTGCATTGCCAGCTTGGACCTTTAACATTGTTTGTAATCAAAATGTCCTGCCGGAATCAACCGGCAGGACATTTGCAACTGCTTATTAAATTTATGGATCCAGTGGAGCAGCCCTGCTAAGTGTACGTCCCTTACAGGAAAGAATAACCTATGAAAGGACACATCTTAAATGCTGCTGATGGATCAGTCCATATCGTTCAGGCTGTAGTTCGGAGCCTCTTTGGTGATATGGATGTCATGCGGATGGCTTTCCTTCAGGGAAGCAGCGGAGATCTTGACGAAGTGGGTCTTGGTCTTCAGCTCTTCGATGGTCTTGCATCCAGTGTAGCCCATGCCGGCACGCAGCCCGCCGATGAGCTGGAATACGGTATCTTCGATGCTGCCCTTGTAAGCAACACGTCCGTCAACGCCTTCCGGTACCAGTTTCTTGGCGCCTTCCTGGAAGTAGCGGTCCTTGGAGCCGTTTTCCATGGCTGCCAGGGAGCCCATGCCACGGTATACTTTGAATTTCCTGCCCTGGTACAGCTCGAATGCGCCCGGAGCCTCATCACAGCCTGCGAACATGGAACCCATCATGCAGGTGTCAGCGCCGGCAGCCAGTGCCTTGGTGATGTCGCCGGAGAACTTGATGCCGCCGTCGGCAATGATCGGGGTATCGGTTGCTTTGGCTGCTTCGTAGCAGTTCATGATCGCGGTAACCTGCGGTACGCCGATGCCGGCAACCACACGGGTGGTGCAGATGGAGCCCGGCCCGATGCCGACTTTGACGCAGTCAGCGCCGGCGTCGATCAGGGCCTTGCAGCCTTCGCCGGTCGCAACATTGCCCGCGATCACCTGCAGGTCCGGGAAACGGTCCTTGATCTTGGTAACAGCGTGCAGCACGTTTGCGGAATGGCCATGGGCGGAATCCAGGACGATGACATCGACCTGTGCGTCTACCAGGGCTGCAACACGGTCCATCATGTTTGCGGTAAAGCCTACGCCGGCGCCGCAAAGCAGGCGACCCTTATCATCCTTTGCGGAATGCGGGTATTTAATGGTCTTTTCAATATCTTTGATGGTGATAAGGCCCTTCAGGTTGAAGTCGTCATCTACGATCGGGAGCTTTTCGATTCGTCCTTTTGCAAGGATCCTCTTTGCCTCGTCCAGGGTGGTGCCTTCTTTTGCGGTGATCAGGCGTTCTGCCGTGGTCATGCAGTCTTTGATGGGCTTGGAATAATCTTCTTCGAATTTCAGGTCACGGTTGGTGATGATACCTACCAGCTTGCGGCCAACAGTGATGGGCACGCCGGAAATACGGTATTTTGCCATCAGGTTATCAGCATCCTGCAGGGTATGTTCCGGAGAGAGGTAGAACGGGTCGGTAATGACGCCATGCTCGGAACGCTTTACCTTGTCGACCTCATCTGCCTGTTCCTCAATGGTCATGTTTTTGTGGATAATGCCGATACCGCCCTGCCTTGCCATTGCGATTGCCATGCGGTGTTCTGTAACGGTATCCATTCCGGCGCTCATCATCGGGATGTTCAAATGGATTTTCTTCGTAAGACGTGTAGAAATATCTACCATGTTCGGGGTCACTTCGGAATAAGCCGGGACCAGAAGCACGTCATCGAATGTAATGCCATCTCCAATAATTTTAGCCATTTCTCTCCTCACTTTCTTGACATGTCATCGCCTGATGGTGATGAAACAGAATGTGTCCGCGCATAGCACACATATGTTTACAGCACGGATACCCTATTATAAAAAGGAAGGACAAAACTTCGGTCGAATGTTTTTGTCCCTCAGGTGCAGAGGCATCTCATTTGAAATGCCAGATCTGTCCGCATGGCGGCTACAGAATTTGATATTTTCTAAATTATATCGAATCCAACGTGGAGTGTCAATCAAAGCGATGCCGAAAAATAGAGACAGGAAACCAATTTATTAAAAAAATTCACCAAAGGAATAGAGGCTGTGTTATTATAAACGAAGTAGACGTTATTTTAGAGGAATGAGTAATGGAATTTCGTCCCTGTATTGACATCCACAATGGAAAAGTAAAGCAGATTGTCGGTTCTACCCTGAAAGACGAGGGAAACCGCGCGAAAGACAATTTCGTTTCAGACAAAGATGCCGCTTACTATGCATCTTTATATAAGGAAGACAACCTTCCCGGAGGGCATGTCATCCTGCTCAATAAAGCCGGGAGCGAGTATTACGAGCAGACAAAAGCGCAGGCTTTTGCAGCCCTTGCCGCGTATCCCGGAGGCATGCAGGTGGGTGGCGGCATCCATGCCGATAACGCGCCGCAGTTTCTGGAAGCGGGAGCCGGCAAGGTCATCGTCACATCTTATGTTTTTCAAAATGGCAGAATTTTATACGACCATTTGGACGCCCTTCGAAGCAGCGTCGGCCGGGAACATGTGGTCCTGGATTTAAGCTGCAGGCGAAGGGGTGACGATTATTTCATCGTGACAGACCGCTGGCAGAAGATGACAGAGGAGAAACTTTCCGCCTCCCTTTTGAAAAAGTTAGAGCCCTGGGCATCGGAATTCCTGGTGCACGCGGCAGACGTGGAAGGAAAGCAGCATGGCATAGAAGAAGGCGTCGTTTCGATCTTAGGGGCGTATGACGGGGTGCCTGTGACCTATGCAGGCGGGGTCCGGCAGATGGAGGACCTGGACAAAATCCGGAGCCTTGGAAACGACCGCGTCAATGTCACCATCGGCAGCGCGCTGGACTTGTTCGGCGGCCCGCTTTCGTATGAATTATTAAAAGGATACTTCCGGAAAAATAATCCTTAGGTATTG
>CADBRV010000015.1 GCA_902797185.1 uncultured Lachnospiraceae bacterium | reverse complement strand
CGGAAGGCCTGCCTGGCAAGCAGGGACCTGAGGTCCCGCAGGAAAAAGGATTAACGGCAGGAAAGGAGGAAGCAGGAAACCATGAAGTGGACGGATAAGCAGCAGGAAGTAATTGAACAGAGAAACAAGGGCATCCTGGTTTCCGCTGCTGCCGGTGCGGGAAAGACCGCCGTCCTGGTGGAACGGATCATCCAGATGGTATTGGATGAAAAAGACCCCATGGATGTGGACGAAATCCTGGTGGTGACTTTTACCAGGGCTGCCGCCGCGGAAATGCGGGAGAGGATTACCCAGAGGATCGGGAAAGAACTGGAGGAGCATCCCGAGGATGCCCATTTGAAACGCCAGTCTCCCCTGATCCACAACGCTTCCATCATGACCATCGACAGCTTCTGCCTGTCCGTGATCCGGAATTATTTTTACCGCATCGACCTGGACCCGTCCTTCCGTATCGCGGAGGAAGGGGAGATCAAGCTCCTGCAGCAGGACGTCCTGGCCCAGATGCTGGAGGAGGAATATGAAAAGGCGGAGGAAGGGTTTTTATCTTTTGTCCGAAAGTTCGGCTCCGACCGGGACAAAACCGCCCTGCCTTCTTTGATCCTGCAGGTCTATGAGAGCGCCATGAGCGAGCCATGGCCGAAAAAATGGCTGGAAAAATGCAGGGAAGAATACCAGGTCGAGGATCTTTCCCAGATGGGGAAGGCTCCCTGGATGGAAGATATGCTGAAAAGCATTGGCAGCCAGATCGACGGCATGGCGGATTCCATCGGCCTTGCGGCGCAGATGTCGGAAGGCCAGGGAGGCCCTGCCGTATATGGTCCTTTCCTTTATGAAGAGCAGGAAATGCTGGAAGAAGTTGTCGAAAAAGAAGGCTATGGGGACCTCCAGAAAGCGGTGCTGGATTTTTCCTTTGGCAAGCTTCCTGCCTGCAGGGACAAAGAAGTGGACAAGGACTTGCAGGAGCAGGTCAAGAAGATCCGCAACAAGGTAAAAGCGGACTTCGGGAAGTTGCGGGACAAATACCTGGCCCAGTCCCCGGAGGAAGCGTTTTCCCATATCCGGGGCGCCAGCGGCTGCGTTCAGGAGCTCTGCCGCCTGACGGAAGAATTCATCGACCGTTTTTCCGCGGAAAAGCGGCAGAGGGGGATCCTGGATTTTACGGACCAGGAGCATTATGCCTTGGAAATCCTGGTGGATGAGGAAACCCAGGAGCCCACAGAAGCGGCAAGGGAGCTTCAGGGGTATTACCGGGAAATCATGATCGATGAATACCAGGACAGCAACTATGTCCAGGAGCAGATCCTCACCAGCATTGCCAACCGCCCGCCGGAAGCACCCAATGTCTTCATGGTCGGCGACGTAAAGCAGAGCATTTACGGGTTCCGGAAAGCCAAACCGGGGCTGTTCCTGGAAAAATACCAGACCTATGAGGAGAACGGGGAAAAGCACAGGCTGATCGAGCTGCAGACCAATTTCCGAAGCCGGAAAAGTGTCTTAGATAGCACGAACCTGGTTTTCTCCCGCCTGATGCAGGAAGATTTGGGCGGCATCGCTTATAACGAAAGAAACGCGCTGAACCCGGGGCAGGGCGTCTACCAGGAGGAAGACGGCCCTCAGAACAGGACGGAGCTGCTCCTGACCGGGAAAGACCCCATGGAAGAGCCCATGGCGGTGGCCGCCAGGATCAAGGAGCTTATGGACCCGCGGCATCCCTTCCGTGTACTGGACAAGGATGCCGGGGAAGAGCGGGGCATCCGATACAGCGACATCGTCATTTTGATGCGTTCTTTGGGAGAAGGGGCAAACAACATGGCAGCAGAGCTAAGGCTGGAGGGCATCCCGGTCTCTTTGCAGTCCAGGCAGGGCTATTTTTCCGCGCTGGAAGTGCAGCAGCTTTTGTCCTTTTTGAAAATCATTGACAATCCAAGGCAGGATATCGCCCTGGCTTCCGTGCTGAAATCGCCGGTCTATTCCTTTACGGTGGATGACCTGGCATTGATCCGGGCAGGGAAGCGGGAAGGCATTTTCTATGATGCCCTGGAGGATTACGCGCAGAATGGGGAGGATCCCGGTCTTCGGGGGAAAATCCGGGGCTTCCTGGAGGACCTTTCCCTTTTCCGGGAAAAATCCAGGTTCCTGCAGATCCATGAGCTTTTAGCCTTTGTGTTGGAAAAGACCCAGTTCGACACCATCGTTTCCGCCATGCCCGGCGGGAAACAGCGGGGCGCCAATATCCGGATGCTCTTCGGGCAGGCAGTTTCCTTTGAATCCACCAGCTACCACGGGCTGTTCCAGTTCAACCGGTACATGGACCAGCTCCAGACTTATAATATTGATTATGGCGAAGGCACCGCCGTCGGGGAAAATGAAGACGCGGTGCGGATTTTCACGATCCATAAAAGCAAAGGCCTGGAGTTCCCGGTGGTGTTCCTTTGCGGCATGGGCAAAAAGTTCAACAAGGGCGACCTTCGGGAAAAGGTGCTTCTGGATTCGAAGCTGGGCATGGGACTGGAAGACGTGGACCTTGTGCACCGCACCCGGTGCGGCACGATCCTTAGGAACGCCGTTTCCCTGGAAAAAGAGACAGAGAGCCTGGCGGAGGAAATGAGGGTCCTTTATGTGGCAATGACCAGGGCAAGGGAGAAACTGTTCCTTACCGCTTCCTGCGACAACCCGCAGGAGCTGGCAGGGCAGATGGAAGGAAAAGGCAGGGTGCTCAGCTATTATGACAAGTTCCACGCTTCCGGCTTCCTGGACTGGCTGTCCATCGCGGCATCCGGCAGGGAAGACCTCATTTCGGTACACCCGTTTACCATAGAAGAGCTGTCCGTTTCCCCTGCTGCATCCATCGTAAGCCGCAGGCAGCGGGCGAAGATGGTGGAAAGGGAATCCGGCATCGCCCCGAAGGAAGCTTATGAAGAAGTGGAAAAAGCGTTTTCCAAGGCAGGAAAGGAAGAAGAGGCAGCCTTTATCCCGGCCAAGTTCTCCGTTTCCGAGCTGAAAGAGGAAAGCATCCGCGAAGTGGACGAGGACCTGTACCAGCTGTTTGAAGAGCCTGTCCAGGCACCCTACGTGCCTTCTTTCATGAAGGAAAAGAAGGAAGAGGAGCAGCGGGGGACTGCCTATGGTACGGCGATGCACCGGGTCATGGAATGCCTGGACCTTACGAAAATCGCTTCAAAGGAAGACCTTTTAGAGCAGGTCGGGGAAATGGCAGAAAGCGGCCGCCTCTCCCAAGAAGCGGAAGGAAAAATCAGCAGAAAGGCACTGTGCGATTTCCTTTCCGGCAGCCTGTTTGGCAGGATGAAAAAGGCGCAGCAGGAGGGCCTGCTTTTCAGGGAGAAACCCTTTGTCATGTCTGTGCCTGCCAGGGAAGCAAATCCGGATTATGACAGCGATGAGCCGGTCCTGGTGCAGGGGATCATGGATGCTTATTTTATGGAAGGGGACGGCATCGTGCTGGTGGATTATAAGACGGACCGGGTAAAAAGCCCACAGGAGCTTTCTGCCCGCTACCGCAGGCAGATGCAGCTTTACGGCCAGGCCCTGGAGCAGGGCACCGGGAAAAAGGTCAAGGAAGCCATCCTTTATTCCTTCCGTCTGGGAGAAGAGGTGCAAGTTGCACTTTCCAGCTGATTCTTTTAAAATAGAGTAGATTTCTGCGCCCTTATTTCGGCATGGAAAAAGCTGCGCGCCAGCCCGGGAAAAGGGCCGGGCGGCATCGGCAGAAGGTACGAAGCAGAAGCGTGTACCCGCCTGGTCCTGGAACGGGCAGGCGGCAGCAGGCTTTTCCTGCGAAATACCGGGCGTCACTTATGAAAATACGGAGAGAATCATGAAGCATTTAAAAAAGAAACTGGCGCTGGTTCTGTCGCTGGTCCTGGCATTTTCCTTCCTCCTGGGCGGCTGCGGCAGCATCAGCGAGGAGATTGGGGCAGGCGCTGACAGGCCTCTTTTTACGGTAAGCGGCAAAACCTGTACTGCCTCCGAGGCAAAGCTTTACCTGGCAACGATCCACAATTCTTATAAGGATTATATGGGGACAGACCTGTGGGAGCAGGGAAGGGGGGATTCCTCCGATGCTTCCGGCAATGTCACAGACGTGCTGTCCGAGTACACGGAAAAGGTGACGCGGGAGCGGCTGGAGACCGTTTACGCCCTGGACCTTATGGCGGATAAGATGGGGCTTTCCCTGACAGACAGCGAAAACCAGAAAATCTCCCAGGCGGCATCTGATTTCTACAATTCCCTGACAGACGACGAGAAGAGCTATTTTGGTGCCAGCAAAGACGATATCGCCCAGTACTATTCCAATTTTACACTGGCGCAGAAGGCATATGACACGGCATCCGCATCCGGGGATACAAACGTGACGGATGAGGAAGCCAGGGTCATCCAGCTCAAAATCATCCATACCACGGATGCTTCCATCGTAGAGGCCGCCCAGCCCGATGCTTCCGGAAATGCCGCATCTTTTGACGAGCTGGCGGCAAAATACACGCCGGAGGAAGGCGGCCAGACCCAGGATATTTCCCGGGGCGACCTGCCTTCGGATATCGAGGAAGCGGCATTCCAGCTGGTTAACGGGGAGCTTTCGGACGTGCTGCAGACATCGCAGGACGGTTCCTATTATATGATGTACTGCGTAAGCGAGGATGATTCGGACCTTTCCAGCCAGCATAAGGAAGAACTGGCGAACCAGAAGAAGGAGGACAATTTTGAAGCCTCCTACCAGCCTTTCCTGGAAACTTTGAATTTCAAATTTAATGAAAAACTGTGGAAGAAGCTGCAGGATATCCCGGACAAAGTGGAGACCAGCTCCTTCTTTTCCGCATATAATAATTATTTTACGTCGGACACATCAGAGGATTCCTCCTCTTCTACGGCACAATAGTAGTACAGCATCATTTCGGGATTGCAGCATCACCGTGAAAATACGGCAGAGGGTGCGTGATACCTGGCAGGAGAAAGGAAGGCAATGGAGAAAAAAGAAAAAGAAAAACAGATAAGGAAAGAGGCAAAGGCGACCCTTTGGGCAGTGGCGGCTATTGTCGTATTCTGGTTCCTATCCGGGCTCGGGGTAAGCCGGATCCATGTGACGGTGTTCCATACGCCGCTGTGGGTCATTACAGGATGCCTGGGTACTTGGATCTTTGCCATTATACTAACGGTTTTTCTGATTAAAAAATTGTATCGCAACTTTGATTTGGATGACGAGGAGGGAAAAGATGAGTAGTGTAGCAGCGGGGCTTATCCCGATTTTCCTCCTTATGGCAGTCATGCTTTTCGTCAGCTGGTATATGGGATCCGATGCCCGTAAGAACAAGACCGGGGATTTCGCGAAAGAATATTTCATCGGCTCCCGGAAGCTGGGCGGCTTTGTCCTTGCCATGACGACAGTGGCGACATACAGTTCGGTGAGCTCCTTTGTGGGCGGTCCCGGACAGGCATGGTCCGTAGGCTTCGGATGGATTTACATGTCCGTTGTCCAGGTTACGGCGCTGCTTTTGGTGCTGGGCGTTTTGGGCAAAAAGATGGCCATCGTGGCCAGGCGGATTGACGCGGTCACAGTCATCGACGTGATCCGCCACCGTTACCAGTCCGACCTTTTGGCAGGCCTTGCCGCTGCCATCATCGTGCTGTTTTTCGGCGCTACCATGGTAGCCCAGTTTGTAGGAGGCGCAAAGCTTTTTGAAGCGGTTACGGGGTACTCTTATATGTACGGGCTGGTGCTTTTCGGCATCACGGTAGTCATCTTTACGGCGGTAGGCGGTTTCCGCGGGGTTGCCGTGACCGATGCCATCTGCGCGGTCTGCATGCTGGTGGGCATGGTGATCCTTTTAGTTGCCATCTTGAAAGCGGGAGGCGGCTATTCCCAGATCATGGAACATATTTCCGAGACGAAGCCCCAGCTTCTGGAGCCCTTCTCCGGCGGGAACATGCCTTTGACCTTGTATATTTCCCAGTGGATGCTGGTAGGCCTCTTTACCATCGGCCTTCCCCAGTCTGTGGTCCGCTGCATGAGCTACAAGGATACCAAGTCCCTGCATAACGCCATCCTCCTGGGCACCATCGTCATCGGTGCCATGAACGTGGGCATGAATTTCATCGGCGTTATGGCAAATGGCGTACTGACCAAGGACCTGGCCGCGTATGGCGGCAGCGTGGACAATATTATCCCCAAAGCCATAGTGGCTTCCCTGCCTCCTGTATTGGCAGGAATCACAATAATCGGGCCGATCTGCGCTTCCATTTCTACAATTTCATCCTTGCTTCTCACATCGTCTTCTTCTATCATTAAAGACGTATTCGTATATGAAAGGGAAAAAAGGGGCAAAGCGGTTTCGCAGAAAACCATCGGCTGGATGTCCCAGCTTATGACATTGGTCCTGGGAATCATCGTATTTGTGATTTCCATCAACCCGCCCGGAGTGATCTGGAAAATCAACATGTTCGCTTTCGGCGGCCTGGAGAGCGCGTTTCTTTGCACCTTCGTCCTGGGGCTTTTCTGGAAGAGGGCGAACCGCACCGGTGCCTTGTTGTCCATGGCAGGCGGCACGCTGGCGTACTGCATTACCATGGTGCTGGGCTTTAAACTCTTCGGGATCCACCAGATCCTCATCGGTATGGCGGTTTCCATCCTGGGGATGGTGATCGGCTCTGTGGCTACAAAGCCTACAGAGAAGAAAGTGCTGGATGTGTATTTCTGATTTTTGTACGGATAGACAGCGGGAAAATGCCAGATGCCCCGTTCCCGGCCGTCCTTAGAGAGAGCCGCGCCATGAAAGGCCACGCTTCGCTTGAGGGCGAATCCTGCGTCACCGCCTTGCCAGGCGATTGCACAGGACGATACAGCTAGTGCACCGTAAGGGATCCTCCCGCTGGCGCGGGTCCCTCTTTACGATATAATAAAAAAGAAATCCGGCTGTTCCTCTTTGAGGACAGCCGGTAAATTTTGTTCGCTTATTCGAAAAGAAAACCGGGAGAAGCCCGGCAGGAAACCAGTTTCCAAAACCGGGGAAAATTTTCCCGGCAGGAAAAGGGTATCCAAACCATTAAAAGCTTAGTGGGTTTCCGGCTCCGGGTAATCGATGCCGAAAGTTTCTACGGCGACTTTCTTCATGACCTGCGGGGCCTTGGGCTTGTCCATCCAGTCGGTTTCGGTGGAAGCGATCCGGTCTACGGCTTCCATGCCTTCCGTCACCATGCCGAAAGCAGCGTACTCGCCATCCAGGTAAGGCGCGTCGGCATGCATGATGAAGAACTGGGAGCCAGCGGAGTTGGGCATGCTGGTACGTGCCATGGAAAGCACGCCGCGGGTATGCTTCAGGTCGTTCTGGAAACCGTTGTGTGAAAATTCACCATCGATTTCATAACCCGGGCCGCCCATGCCGCTGCCCTGCGGGTCGCCGCCCTGGATCATGAATCCCGGGATGACCCTGTGGAAGATGACTCCGTCATAAAATCCCTTGTTTACCAGGGAAATAAAGTTGTTTACGGTATTGGGGGCTTTGTCCGGATAAAGCTCGGCTTTGATGATGTCCCCGTTTTCCATTTCGATTGTTACAATCGGGTTTTGTGCCATAGATGACCTCCATCTGCCGCCTGCAGCGGCCAGGTTATTTGCTGGGCCCTTACGGGCCGGTTAAGAAAGGAAACAGCCGGGATCCTTTTCAGAAGGATGCCAGCCAGGAGCCTTTCCAGTGTTGTCATCTATTTTATTAAAAAGTAGGGCGTTCGTAAAGAAGCGATTCGCCGGGAGGAAAAAATGAAGATTATGAAGTTTATGAACCGCATCCCCGGAGGCTTGGTAATAGTCCCTATGGTTGCGGTTTCTGTCATTTTTGCGACGTTTTTCCCCGGTTTTATGAAACTGGGCGGCTTTACCAGCGCTTTGTTTTCTTCTGACAGCACAAGCTTTGTCATCGCGGTGCTTCTGTTTATCTCAGGCGTGCAGTTTGACCTGCATGATTTTGTGCCTGCCATGAAAAGGGGCGGTGCCCTGACTTTGGGGAGGCTCCTCATCGGCATCCTCTGTGAATGGCTCGTGCTGCATTTCTTCGGTCCGGATGGATTTTTAGGGATATCGGCCCTGTCCATCGTCATTGCCATGACCAGCTGCAACCCTGGCGTATACCTTTCGGTCTGCCAGGAGAGCGGGGACAAGCTGGATATCCCGGGGTTCGGGGTTATGAACCTGCTGCCGGTACCGGCAGTTCCCATCCTGATGCTGGGTGCTGCTTCCGGCGCGCCGTTTGACGGGATGAGCCTGCTGGTCACCATCATCCCCTTCCTGCTGGGCATTTTCTTTGGTAATATAGATAAAGGCTGCAGGGACGTCTTTGGAGGCGCCACACCTGTGTTCCTTATTTTCCTCGGCGTCACCTGCGGCGCCACGCTGGACTGGAAAGACATGTTTTCCCAGGTGCCCCAGGGCATCCTGCTTTCCGTCCTTTATTTCGCCATCACCATCCCGCTGCAGTTAGTGGTGGACCGTTTTGTATTAAAACGCCCGGGGTATGGGGCTGTTTCCATGTCTTCTATTTCAGGCGTATCCATAATCATGCCGGCTGCGGTGGCCGCAGTGCTCCCAGCCTACCAGCAGTATACGGCATCGGCAGTTGCACAGCTTGGGCTTGCCGTGATTTTGACCGATTTGTTTTCGCCAGTCCTGATCAAGCTGGCATTGCAAAAGTGGGGAGGAGCAGAAGAGAGGGAAGAGAGTTATGAACAGATTGTGTAAAAGGATTTTCTGGGACCTGCCAATGGACGAGCTTCCAAAGGAACTGGAGAGGAAGTTCCAGATCGAAGAATTTACCGACATCCTGGAAGAAGTGTGGAAGGGTGTCAACTACCATATCGGTCTTTCTTCCAACCCGGAGGGGATGGCACAAATGCTCCGCTTCGAGGAAGACGCGATCCTGGTCAGCCAGGAAGACGGCCACCTGAAACTGGCAGACGAACTGGGGCTTGCCATCATCGGCGTGGAAAGGCAGGGAAAGCTTTCTTCTCCCAAATACGTGGTGGAAGAGATCAAGGATGTGACGCCGGTTTTTGTGGAAAAGGTTTACCGCCGCAAGAAAGACATCCCCTGCGTCATTGCGGAGACCCCCCGTTTTACGATCCGCGAAACTTCCGACTGTGACCTGGACGTCTTGATGCGAATGGGGCAGGAACCGGACATGCATCCCTGGATGCGCCCCACCAATTCCTATGATGTAGAAAAGGAAATGCTGTATGCATACCGCCACAACATGTACGACCTGTTCGAATATGGCATGTGGCTGATCGCGGATAAGGAAAACGGCGCCATCATCGGGGAGATCGGTTTCAGCAACCAGCTGATGGACGGGGTGATGTATCCGGACCTGGGATACGCGGTAGAAGAAGCTTACCGCAGGATGGGCACCGCTTTGGAGTGCGGCCAGGCCGTCCTGGAATACATGCGGGACACCATCGGATGTAAAGTGGTAACCTGCCATATCCAGGAAGAGAACGTGCCGTCCCTTTCCCTGGCTGAAAAACTGGGCTTTTCCGTCTGCAAGAAAGAAGAAAAAGATGGAAAAACGGTCATCGTCCTTAAGAAAGAGCTGGCTCCTGCCCTTGCTTCGTTGCAATTTTAACATATCGGATTTATAATGAAGGCTAATATTATGGCGCAGAAGGCCGTGCCACGCAGATGGTGCGTATTTCATGGCACGGCCTTTATCGATACATTTCATCACCAGGCGGGTGGTGAAGCAGGCCAAGCCCGGGCACGCAATGTGCATATCAATGGCATGGCCTTCCCTATATATACATAATACATTCGATATGTTATGTGAAAGGCGGGTGTGCATTATGGCAGGATCTACCTTAAAACCTTTCCCCGGGTACAGCGGCCCGGCAGAAGAAAAAAAGACAGACGGCCAGGAGCCCCTGGAAAAATACGAAAAGGCAATTCTTCAGAATAAGAAAAAGTATTCCCTTGCCCAGACCCATGACTTTGAAAAGCCCGAAGAGCTTTACAAGGAACTGATCGACCGCATCCGGGAATACCATCCTTCTGACGACATTTCCATTATTGAAAAGGCTTACCAGGTCGCGAAGGAAGCCCATGAGGGGCAGGTGCGCAAATCCGGCGAGCCTTATATTATCCATCCCCTGTGTGTCGCCATCATCCTGGCAGACCTGGAGCTGGACAAGGAGACGATTGCCGCAGGCCTTTTGCATGACGTAGTAGAAGATACGGACGTGACCGAGGAGGACATCCGCCGGGAATTCGGAGATGACGTAGCCCTTCTGGTAGACGGCGTCACCAAGCTGGGCCGGATCAGTTATGATGCGGACAAGGTGGAAGTCCAGGGGGAAAACCTGCGGAAAATGTTCCTTGCCATGGCAAAGGATATCCGGGTCATCATCATCAAGCTGGCGGACCGCCTGCACAACATGCGGACCCTCCAGTACATGAAGCCGGAGAAGCAGAAGGAAAAAGCCCGGGAAACCATGGAGATCTATTCGCCCATCGCACAGCGGCTGGGCATCATGAAGATCAAAGTGGAGCTGGACGACCTTGCTTTGAAATACCTGGAGCCGGACGCATATTACGACCTGGTGGAAAAGATCGCGATGCGTAAGAGCACCCGGGAGGAGTATATCGCTTCCCTGGTGGACGAAGTCGGCAAGGTGATCAAGGACGCGGGCATCCAGGCTACCATTGACGGGCGGGTCAAGCATTTCTTCAGCATTTACAAAAAGATGGTGAACCAGAACAAGACCCTGGACCAGATTTATGACCTTTTTGCCATCCGTGTCATCGTAAATGATGTAAAGGACTGTTATGCCGCCCTTGGTGCCATCCATGAAAAATACAAGCCCATACCGGGCAGGTTCAAGGATTATATCGCCATGCCCAAGCCCAACCGCTACCAGTCATTGCATACAACGTTGATCGGGAAAAACGGGCAGCCCTTTGAAGTGCAGATCCGTACATACGAAATGCACCGTGTAGCGGAATACGGTATTGCCGCCCACTGGAAATACAAAGAGGAATCCAACGGCAAGAGCCCTTCCATGCAGGAAGAGGAGAAGCTCAGCTGGCTTCGGCAGATCCTGGAATGGCAGCAGGACATGTCCGACAACCATGAATTCATCAGCCTTTTAAAGAGCGACCTGAACCTGTTTTCGGACGCGGTATTCTGTTTCACCCCCTCCGGGGATGTCAAGAACCTGCCCAGGGGCTCCACGCCTATTGATTTTGCTTACAGCATCCACAGCGCGGTGGGCAACCGCATGGTGGGCGCGAAAGTTAATAACAGGCTGGTACCCATTGATTATGTGCTGCATAACGGGGACCGGGTGGAGATCATCACCTCCCAGAACTCCAAGGGACCCAGCCGTGACTGGCTGAACATTGTCAAATCTTCCCAGGCCAAGACCAAGATCAACCAGTGGTTCCGCAGCCAGTTCAAGGAAGAAAATATTGCCAAAGGCCGGGAGCTCATCACCCAGAACGCCAAGGCGAAGGGCTATGATATCAATGTGATCTGCAAGCCGGAATACCAGCAGAAGGTCATCCGAAAATACGGCTACCATGACTGGGACGCTGTCCTGGCCTCCGTAGGGCATGGCGGCCTTAAGGAAGGGCAGGTTGTAAACAAGCTGGCCGACCTTTATGACAAAGATCACCCGAAGGTGGTTACCGATGAGGAAGTGCTTTCTGTCGTAGACAGCGATAAAGCCAAGCTGCAGCAGAAAAAGCCCTCCAAGTCCAAGAACGGCATCATCGTCAAAGGCATGGACGATATGGCGGTGCATTTTTCCAAGTGCTGCAACCCGGTGCCGGGAGACGAGATCGTAGGCTTTATCACCAGGGGGAGAGGGGTATCCATCCACCGGACGGACTGTACCAACATCATCAACCTCTCTGACCTGGAAAAGGACCGCCTCATCGAAGCCGAATGGCAGGACGGGGCAGTGGGCCGGGAAGGCGAGAAGTACCAGACCGAAATCGTGGCTTTTGCCAACAACCGGACGGGGCTTCTGGCGGATATCAGCCGGATCTTCACCGAAAAGAACATGGATATCAGCAATATTTCCTCAAAGGTCAGCAAGCAGGGCATTGCGACGATCTCTTTGGGGTTTGAAATCAGCAACAAGGAGGAGCTCGCGGACCTGACCAGCAAAATCCGCCAGATCCCGGGCATTATCGATATAGAAAGGACATCAGGCTGATGAAGGATTGCAAAGTACAGGCATACCGGGTAGGACCGATTATGACCAACTGCTACCTGGCCTGGAACACGAAAACCCAGGAAATGGCCATCATTGACCCGGGCGATGAGGCGGATCTTTTAAAGCAGAAGATCGATGCAGTAGGGGCTGCCCCTAGGGCCATCCTTTTAACCCATGCCCATTTTGACCATGTGGGCGCTGTCAATGAACTCCGGGATGCCTATGGCATCAAGGTTTACCTGCATGAGACCGAAAAAGCCCAGCTGGAGAGCACCGAGGCGGAAGTGGGGATCCCGAAAGTCAAAATCGATGAATATATTTCCGGCGAGCCGGAGCTTTCCATCGCGGGCTTCAGGATCCAGGTCATCATGACACCGGGCCATACGGCAGGCGGCGTCTGCTACTATTTTAAAGACGAGGATATCCTGTTTTCCGGGGACACCCTTTTCCAGGGTTCCATCGGGCGGACGGATTTTCCGGGCGGAAGCTACAGCGCCATCATCCACAGCGTACAGGACAAGCTTTTCAAGCTGCCAGATGACACGGCGGTTTATCCCGGACATGAAGGGATGACTTCCATCGGCTTTGAAAAGAAATACAACCCGTTCTTTTAGGGATTTAAAGGAGAGCCGCGCCATAAAAGATCACGCTTCGCGTGAGGGCGCGGCCGGCGTCACCGCCTTGCCAGGCGATGACATAGGACAGACGCTATGATCACTGTTACAGTCAATACACCGGATTTTGAATATGACATCCATTCCTTGGTAAAAGCTTTTTACCCGGAGGAGGACGTGGTAGTCGGGGAGCATCCGGAAGAAAAAAAGAAGGGGCCCATTGCCCTTTCTTTTCATGTGTATTATGAAACAGGGCGGATCCGGGTCCAGATGGAAAAGCCGCAGGCTGGAGAAAGCCTGCCAGGCAGTGAAAGCACGCTGGCTGAGGAAAGCCGGCAGCCTGTGGAGCCCCAGGGAGAAGGGCTGCCCCAAGATGAAGTCCGGCAGGAAGATGATGACAGCCATCCGGGAGTACTGACGCTGGAGCGCCAGGCCCAGGTCGACTATGAAGGCAAGAAGGACCCTGCAAAGCGCCGGGAGACCAAGAACCGCCTGAAGAAGCTCCTTTACGGGATGCTCCAGGAAGAGACGGGCAAAACCCTCCCCTGGGGGACGTTAAGCGGCATCCGCCCCACTAAGATCCCCATGAAGGGGCTGGAAGAGGGAAAGACCGAGGAAGAGATCCTGGAAGGCATGAAGGAGGACTACCTGGTTTCAGAGGAAAAGGGCAGGCTTTCCATCCGCATCGCGGAAAAGGAAAAAGCCATCCTGGACCGGCTCCATCCGAAGGAAGACATGAGCCTTTATGTGGACGTCCCCTTCTGCCCTACCCGATGCCTTTACTGCTCCTTTACTTCCTACCCCATCGGGGAATGCCGCAAGCGCCACCTGGTCAGCGCCTATCTGGACGCGCTGGAGAAGGAAGTGCATTACGCGGCCGGCGTTTTAAAGGGAAAAAAGCTGGAAACGGTTTATATCGGGGGCGGCACGCCTACCAGCCTTTCGGAAGAGGAGCTGGAAAGGCTGCTTTCGATGCTGGAGGAAAACCTGGATTTTTCTTCCCTTTTGGAATTTACAGTAGAAGGAGGCCGCCCGGATTCCTTTACTAAGGGAAAGCTCCAGGTGCTGAAACAGCATCCGGTAACACGGATTTCGGTAAACCCTCAGACAATGAACCAGAAGACCCTGGAAGTCATCGGCAGGGCGCATACCGTGCAGCAGACGATAGACGCGTTCCACCTTGCAAGATCGGAGGGATTTGATAATATCAATATGGATATTATCCTGGGCCTTCCGGGAGAAGGGGAAAATGAAGTGCGCCACACCCTGGAAGAGGTGGAAAAGCTGCGCCCGGATTCTTTGACCGTGCATTCCCTGGCGATAAAGCGGGCAGCGCGGCTCAGCGAGGAATACGACGAATACCGTAAGCTGGGTATGGAAAACAACAACAGGCGCATGCGGCTTGCCCAGGAGGCGGCGGAGAAAATGGGGCTTTCCCCCTATTACCTTTACCGCCAGAAAAACATGGCAGGCAATTTGGAAAATACCGGTTATGCAAGGCCGGGGAAGGAAGGCATTTACAACATCCTCATCATGGAGGAAAAGCAGACCATCCTTTCCTTGGGAGCCGGAGGCATGACGAAGGTAGTCCGGGAAGGAAAGCCCGTCCGCGTGCATAACGTAAAGGACGTGCAGCAATATATCAGCCGCGTCGATGAGATGATCGAACGCAAGAAAGAGGTTCTAGATGGCATTGAATAAGAAACCGGTGACAGGGATGAGGGACATCCTGCCCCGGGAAAAGCAGATCCGTGATTATGTACAGAACGTGATCCGGGAGACTTACCGTTCCTTTGGTTTTACCCCCATTGAGACGCCGTGCATGGAAAGCATCGGCAACCTCAGCAGCAAGCAGGGCGGGGAAAATGAAAAGCTGATTTTCAAAGTGCTTAAGCGCGGTGAAAAGCTGGATATCAAGGACGCGCAGTCGGAGGAAGACGTAGTGGATTATGGCATGCGCTACGACCTGACCGTGCCCCTGACCCGTTTTTACGCCAACAATGAAAACGAGCTGCCTTCCCCTTTCAAGGCCTTGCAGATGGGCAATGTCTGGAGGGCGGACCATCCCCAGAGAGGGCGCTACCGCCAGTTCATGCAGTGCGACATCGATATCATCGGGGAGCCTTCCAACCTGGCGGAGATCGAGCTGATTACCGCGACTACCACTACCTTGGGCAAGATCGGCTTCCATGATTTCGAGATCCGCATCAACGAGCGCCGGATCCTGAAAGCCATGGCTGCTTACTGCGGCTTCCCGGAAGACAAATACAGCGAGATTTTCATCATCCTGGACAAGATGGACAAAATCGGCCTGGATGGCGTGGAAAAGGAGCTGCTGGAAGAAGGCTATGCGCAGGAAAGCGTCAAAAAATACATGGAGCTGTTCCGTGGCCTGTCTGATGTAAAGGGCATCGAAGAAGGCACAAAATACCTGCAGGAGAAGCTGGGAGGTTATCTGGACGCGGAAGTCGTAGAAAGCCTCCAGCAGATCGAGCAGAGCGTAAATGCCGCTAAATCCGCTGATTTTGAGCTGGTATTTGACCCCACCCTTGTAAGGGGCATGTCCTATTACACCGGTACCATTTTTGAGATCGCCATGCCCCAGCTGGGAGCAAGCTGCGGTGGCGGCGGCCGTTACGACAAGATGGTGGGCGGATTCATCGGCCATGACGTGCCGGCCTGCGGCTTTTCTATCGGGTTTGAGCGGATCGTGCTGCTGCTTTTGGAAAACGGTTTCACGATCCCGGATGAAAAGAAAAAGACTGCCCTCCTGATCGACCGGAAGTTCCCGGCAGGGCGCCTTCCGGAAGTCTTTGCCAAGGCAAAGGAAATGAGGGAGCAGGGAGAAGAGGTCCTTGTGGTGCGGATGAAGAAAAATAAAAAGTTCCAGAAGGAACAGCTTTCGCAGCAGGGTTACCAGGAGTTTGTAGAGTTTTATAATGACTGATCAGCCATAAAAGGAGAAGAATCATGTCAGAGTCCATGCGTGGTTTGAAACGCACACACAGATGCGCGGAGGTTGTTGACGCGCCTTTGAATTCAGAAGTTACGGTTATGGGATGGGCGCAGAGGAGAAGGAACCTGGGCGCGCTGATTTTCGTTGACCTGCGTGACAGGAGCGGGCTGCTCCAGATCGTGTTTGACGAAAACACCATCGGCAAGGAAGGCTTTGAAAAAGCCTCCACGATCCGCAGCGAGTATGTTATCGCCGTCGTAGGCAAGGTAGTCAAAAGGGGCGGGGCAGTAAACCCGAACCTGAAGACCGGAGAACTGGAGATCGCGGCAGAAAGCCTCCGGATCCTTTCCGAATCCGAGACTCCTCCTTTCCAGATCGAGGAGAACAGCCAGACCAGGGATGAGCTTCGCCTGAAATACCGTTACCTGGACCTGCGCCGCCCGGACATGCAGCGCAACATCATCATGAAGAGCAAGGTCATGGGCCTGGTCCGCAGCTTCATGGCAAAGGAAGGCTTCCTGGAAATCGAAACCCCGATGCTGATGAAGTCTACGCCGGAAGGCGCCAGGGACTACCTGGTACCGAGCCGGATCCATCCGGGCAGCTTTTATGCCCTGCCGCAGTCCCCGCAGCTGTACAAGCAGCTTTTGATGTGCTCCGGTTTTGACCGCTACATCCAGATCGCACGCTGCTTCCGTGACGAGGACCTTCGGGCAGACCGCCAGCCGGAATTTACCCAGATCGACATGGAGCTTTCTTTTGTGGATGAAGAGGATGTCATGGATGTCAACGAAAGGCTCCTGAAATACATCTTCAAGGAAACCATCGGCGTAGATGTGCAGATCCCGTTCAAGCGCATGCCCTGGCAGGAAGCCATGGACCGCTTTGGTTCCGACAAGCCGGATACCCGTTTCGGCATGGAGCTCCATGACATTTCCGACCTGGTAAAAGACTGTGGGTTCAGCGTATTTTCTTCTGCTGTCACCAAGGGCAGCAGCGTCCGTGCCATCAACGTGGAAGGCAAAGGCGACCTGGGCCGCAAGCAGATCGACAAGCTGGTGGAATTTGCCAAAGGATACGGCGCAAAAGGGCTGGCTTACCTGCAGATCAAATCCGACGGCACCAGGAAATGCTCCTTCGCCAAGTTCATGAAGGACGAAGAACTGGATGCCATTATTGACAGGATGGAAGCAAAGCCGGGAGATTTGATCCTGATCGCCGCCGGCAAAAACAAGATGGTATGGGACGTTTTGGGTGCCCTGCGTCTGGAAATGGGCAAAGAAATGGGCCTGATGGATCCGGACCAGTACAATTTCCTCTGGGTTACCGAATTCCCGCTGCTGGAGTGGTCCGATGAAGAAAACCGCTACATGGCCATGCACCATCCCTTCACCATGCCGATGGAAGAGGACTGGGGCATGATCGACACCGACCCGGGTGCTGTCCGCGCAAGGGCATATGATATCGTATTGAACGGCACCGAGCTTGGCGGCGGGTCCATCCGAATCCACCAGGATGACATCCAGGAGAAGATGTTCGAAGTGCTGGGCTTTACGAAGGAAAGGGCGCATGAACAGTTCGGCTTCCTTCTGGATGCCTTCCGCTATGGAGTACCGCCCCACGCTGGACTGGCTTACGGGCTGGACCGCCTTGTCATGCACATCGTGCACGCGGACTCCATCCGTGACGTCATCGCCTTCCCGAAGGTAAAAGACGCATCCGACCTGATGAGCGGCGCGCCTGGCGAGGTAGATGAAAAACAGCTGAAAGAACTGTCCATCAAGGTAGACCTTCCGGAAAAAGAAGAGTAAAATAAGCGCAACATGCAGAAATTGGCATGTACAGCAGGGTCGGGATCCGCGTTATGTCCTATAGGGACATGAAATAACGCATGTTAGATTGGCATGTACAGCAGGATCAGGATCTGCCTTTTTGTCCAATGGGATAGGAGGAGCCTGGCATGCAGGCAGCATGTATCGAAAGAAAGACACCGTGTATTGTGAAACCGTGCACAGGAAAGGAGAGAAACCAAATGAACTTTTTTGAGGAACTCAGAGCTACTGACCCGCAGGTCTGCAACCTGATTACAAAGGAATATTTAAGGCAGTCCGACCATATCGAGCTGATTGCCTCAGAGAACTGGGTCAGCCATAGCGTGCTGGGTGCCATGGGGACCCTTCTGACCAACAAATATGCAGAAGGCTATCCTGGAAAAAGGTATTATGGCGGCTGCGAAGTCGTAGATGAGATTGAAACCCTGGCAATCGAACGTGCCAAGAAACTGTTCAGCTGCACTTATGCCAATGTACAGCCCCATTCCGGCGCACAGGCGAACATGGCTGTCTTCATGTCCCTCCTGGAAGAAGGGGATACCTACATGGGCATGAACCTGGATATGGGCGGACATTTGACCCATGGCAGCCCTGTCAACTTCTCCGGCATTTTCTACCATCCGGTCGCTTATGGCGTAGATGAGAACGGCTTTATCGATTATGACGAAGTAGAGCGCATCGCAAAAGAATGCCATCCGAAGATGATCATCGCCGGTGCCAGCGCATATGCCAGGACCATTGATTTCAAGAGGTTCCGTGAGATTGCCGACGAAGTAGGCGCTTACCTGATGGTGGACATGGCCCACATCGCAGGACTTGTGGCTACAGGACTTCATCCGAGCCCAATCCCGTATGCACACGTTGTTACGACTACGACCCACAAGACCCTGAGGGGACCGCGTGGAGGACTGATCCTTTCCAGCGCTGAATTCGCGAAGGAACATAAGATCAACAAAGCTGTATTCCCGGGATGCCAGGGTGGCCCGCTGGAGCATGTCATCGCAGGCAAGGCAGTCTGCTTTGGCGAGGCAATGCAGCCGGAATTCAAGACCTATGCCGAGAATATTGTGAAAAACGCGAAGGCACTTAGCAAAGGCCTGATGGACAGAGGGCTCAAGATCGTATCCGGCGGCACGGACAACCACCTGATGCTTCTGGACCTTACCCCGTTTGGCAAGACCGGTAAGGAAGTGGAGAAGCAGCTGGACGCAGCCCACATTACGGCAAATAAGAATACGATCCCGAACGACCCGAAATCCGCATTTGTAACCAGCGGCATCCGTCTTGGTACGCCGGCAGCTACTACCAGGGGCCTGAATGAAGAAGACTTCGACCAGGTAGCAGAAGCCATCTCCCGGGTCGTAAAGAATGGTGACGAAGGCATTGAGCCGGCACGCGCCATCATTAAGACCATCACGGACAAGTATCCGTTGAAATAATTAGAAGGCTTCATTTCGGACATTTATCCGCAGGATAAGGCAATTTAAAACAGGCTGATATCCGACGAATAAAGCAATTTATCACAGGCTGATATCTGCAAAATGAAGTAATTTATCACGGGCCGTTTCCTGCTGGATAAGGTGAAGGCTTATACGGCACGTGATTTACGGAATAAGGGAAAGATATTTACGAGGAAAGAGTATGAATAAGAGAAGCACGGACGGGGTATCCAGGATCCGCCGTATGACCATGACAGCCATGCTTGCGGCCATCTCCTTTGTGCTGCAGTTTTTGGAATTCAATGTGCCCTTCGTCCCGTCCTTTATCAAGATGGACTTTTCGGACCTGCCGGCCCTGATTGGCGCATTTTCGCTGGGACCTGTCAGCGGTCTTGCCATTGCGCTGGTGAAAAACCTGCTGCACCTTTTTGTCACTTCTTCCGGCGGTGTCGGCGAGCTTTCGAATTTTATTTTGAGCGCGCTGTTTGTCGTACCGGCAGGCATCATTTACAAAGAGAAAAAGACCAGGACCAGGGCCCTTTGGGGTTCGCTTTTGGGCGCGGTGCTTTCTGCAGCCATCAGTATCCCCTGCAATTATTTTATTGTTTACCCTGTTTACACGGCATTTATGCCCATGGAAACCATTATCGGCATGTACCAGGCGATCCTTCCCGGCGTAAAGAACCTGCTCCAGGCATTGGTCATCTTTAACGCGCCATTTACCTTTGTGAAGGAACTGATTTCCGTCATTATCACGTT
>CADBRV010000014.1 GCA_902797185.1 uncultured Lachnospiraceae bacterium | reverse complement strand
CCCCTACGCCGCACTGGACAGCTATTGGAGCGACAGCGGTCGGACGGTGCTGGGCCTGGACTGATATTTTCGCAGCCGTAAAACAGTCCTTACAACTCAATTTGCAAAAAAAGGGCAGTCCCAATCGGGACTGCCCTTTCATTTTGACTTTTGACAGAAACGCAAATCTTAGTACAGCTTCGCGCCGGCCGGGATGTGGTTGTCCACCATCAGGAGGTGCAGTTCTTCGTCATCGCTGTCTTTCTTGTTGTTTACCGCGGAAAGCAGCATTCCGCAGGAATTGATGCCCATCATCTTCCTGGGCGGGAGGTTTACGATGGCGATCAAGGTCTTGCCCACCAGCTCTTCCGGCTCATAGTAAGCATGGATGCCGGAAAGGATGATGCGGTCTGTGCCAGTGCCGTCATCCAGGGTAAACTGCAGGAGCTTCTTGCTCTTGGGCACTGCCTCGCAGGCTTTTACCTTTACAGCCCTGAAATCGCTCTTGGAGAAGGTGTCAAAATCCACCTGCTCTTCAAACAGCGGCTCGATCTTTACGTTGCTGAAATCGATCTTGTCGTTCGGGGTGAAGAACCCGTTGTTGTCGCCGGAGACCTGCGCAGCTGCATCTGCCTTGGCCGGTGCGCCCGCTTCCTGGCTTTCCCCTTCTTTCAGGGTCTTCATTGTCGGGAACAGCAGCACGTCACGGATCGACGGCTCATCCGTAAGCAGCATGACCAGGCGGTCGATGCCGTAACCGCTCCCGCCTGTCGGCGGCATGCCGATTTCCATGGCATTCAGGAAATCTTCATCGGTATGCTGTGCTTCTTCGTCCCCGGCTGCTGCCAGCGCATCCTGTGCCTCGAAACGCTCCCTCTGGTCGATGGGGTCGTTCAGCTCGGAATATGCGTTGCACATCTCGCGACCGTAGATATAAAGCTCGAAACGTTCCACCTTGCTGGGGTCGTCCGGGCATTTCTTGGTCAGCGGGCTGATCTCTACCGGATGGTCCATGATGAAGGTCGGCTGGATCATCTTTTCTTCGCAGAATTCTTCGAAGAAAGCGTTGATGATGTCGCCCCGCTCATGGCGCTCTTCATATTCCACCTTGTGCTCGTCTGCCAGCTTCCTGGCTTCTTCCAGGGTCTTTACCTGGTCAAAGTCGATGCCGGTTTCTTCCTTGATGGCTTCAATCATGGTCAGGCGGCGGAACGGCTTGCCCAGGTCAATCTCGGTGCCCTGGTAAGTAATGGTGGTGGAACCGCATACCTTTTCTGCCAGGTAACGGAACATGCTTTCCGTCAGTTCCATCATGCCATTGTAATCCGTATATGCCTGGTAGAGCTCCATCAGGGTAAATTCCGGGTTGTGGCGGGTATCTACGCCTTCGTTACGGAAGACACGGCCGATCTCATAGACACGTTCCATGCCGCCCACGATCAGGCGCTTCAAGTACAGCTCCAGGGAAATACGGAGCTTTACGTCTTCATTTAACGCGTTGTAGTGGGTCTCAAAAGGACGGGCGGAAGCGCCGCCGGCATTGGATACCAGGATCGGGGTCTCCACTTCCATGAAATCCCTGCCATCCAGGAAATTCCGGATCTCCTTGAGGATCTGGGAGCGCTTTACAAAAGTCTCCTTTACCTGGGGGTTCATGATCAGGTCCACGTAACGCTGGCGGTAACGCATATCCGTGTCGGTAATGCCGTGGAACTTCTCCGGGAGGATCTGCAGGCTCTTGGAAAGGAGGGTCACTTCCTTGGCATGGACTGTGATCTCGCCGGTCTTGGTCTTGAACACAAAGCCCTTGATGCCCAGGATGTCGCCTACGTCATATTTCTTGAAATCCTTGTAATCCTCGTCGCCGATATCGTCCCTGGTGATATAAACCTGGATATCGCCCTTCAGGTCGCGGATGTTGGCGAAGGATGCCTTGCCCATGACACGTTTGAACATCATACGACCGGCGATGGAAACATCTTTCCCTTCCAGCTCATCGAAATTCTCTTTGATTTCGGTGGAATGATGGGTAACCTCGTATTTGGTAATCTTAAAGGGGTCCTTCCCTCTCGCCTGCAGGTCTGCCAGCTTCTCCCGGCGAACCTTCAGCAGCTGGTTTTCATCCTTTTCCTGATTTTGCTGTGCCACTTTTCCGCTCCTTTAACCGTCTTATGCCATGCTGTTACATGGCCCGGCCGCCCTAAACGCTGCCGGATCCTTACCTTGTCACTTCCAGGACTTTGTATTTACAAGTCCCGCCAGGAGTCTCTACCTGGACTTCGTCGCCGGCACGTTTGTTCAAAAGTGCCCTGCCCAAAGGAGATTCTTCCGAAATCTTCTGCTCCAGGCTGTTGACCCTGGAAGAGCTTACGATTTCGTATTCTACTTCTTCGTCATAGTCTACATCGTACAGCTTTACGAAAGAGCCGATGTTGACTGCTTCCTTATCGATATCTTCCTCACGGATGATCTCAACGTCCTTCAGCTGTGCCTCAAGGGTTTCGATTTCCTGCTCGTTCAGACGCTGGTCTTCCTTTGCTGCGTCATATTCGGCGTTCTCGGAAAGGTCGCCCTGCGCCCTCGCTTCTTTCAGCTTCTGGGCGATTTCTTTTCTTTTTACAACTTTTAATTCTTCGAGCTTGTCCTGGAGTTCCTTGTAGTCCCTCTCGCTCATACGTTTACTGTCTGCCATTTTAACTGCCTCTCTTAGAAAAAATGCTCAAGATATACTTATCGCATCATGCAACAGTAAGAAGCATTATATACTTCCATGCATAATCTGTCAAATGTTTTAAGTAAAACCGGGGTGCCAATTTTGTAAAAAGCAATGCCTTCCTTTCCTAAAAGCGACGGCCACTGTACACGGAAACACTGCTATCCTTTGTAAAGTGACCGCTATAACTTCAAGCGGCCTGCCCGGCTCCCTTCGAACGGCCAACGCGGCCTGCCCGCCAGGCCTATTCCGGCATGTCCACTTCAAACTCTTTCAGCAGCCCATCCAGCTCTTCCAGGGTTTCCACCTGGTTCAGCTGGGCGCGGAACCGGGAAGAGCGGCGGTACCCCGCGGTATACCACCCGGCGTGGCTGCGCATCTCCCGCATGCCGATGTTCTCGCCTTTTAATTCGCAGAGCATGGCCGCGTGCCGGCGGATCATGGCAGCCACTTCGGGGAACGGGGGCTTTCCTTCATAATGCCCCGTCTTTTCATAGGAAACCAGGTCACGGAAAATCCAGGGGTTCCCTCTGGACCCCCTGGCCACCATCACCGCGTCGCACCCGGTCTGGAGGCGCATTTTTTCCGCCTGCTCGGGGCAGTCGATGTCGCCATTGCCGATGACCGGGATGCTGACTGCCTCTTTCACTTTGGCGATCATCTCCCAGTCCGCCCGGCCGCTGTAATACTGCTCCCTGGTCCTGCCATGGACGGCAATAGCCGAGGCGCCGCCATCTTCAATATATTTTGCCTGTTCAACGGCATTTAAATGCTTTTCATCAAAGCCGATGCGGATTTTCGCCGTCACCGGCTTTTTTGTTGCCGCTGTCATGGCACGGATGATCTCACGCTGCAGGGAAGGGTCCTTGGACAGGGCGCTGCCTTCGCCATTGTTTACGACTTTCGGCACCGGGCAGCCCATATTGACATCCAGGAGCGCCACCGGCACATCCTCCACCAGCTTTACCGCCTCCGCCATGATCTTCGGGTCGCTGCCGAAAAGCTGCAGGCACACCGGCGCCTCCTTTGGGGACGTAACCAGAAGCTCCTTCGTCCGTTTATTGTGGTAGGTCAAAGCCTTCGCGCTGACCATCTCCATGCAGACAAGGCCTGCCCCCATCTCCTTGCAGAGCAAACGAAATGGCAGGTCGCTTACGCCTGCCATTGGTCCCGCACTATATGTATTTTCCAGAAGCACGTTTCCGATCGTGACCGTCCGCATGGAAACTTCTCCTCTCATTGATCCTTTCACTTTAAACACTGGCTATATATATGCCGACCTGCCGGGTCGGCCGGCAGCCGGCGCTCCTGTGCCTACTCCAGTGCCAGATGCCAATTCCAAGCCCGGATACCGAGCCCAAGCCCGTCAGTTTCATCACTCCAGGCTGCCGGGTCAGCAGATTTCCAATCCAGCCTTCTCGCTCTTCTGCCTGCGGCTTAAAAACCGCTTACTCCTGCTTTTCTGCCGGTGCCTGCTTCGGGGAACGGCTTTTCCGTTTCTGCTTGCTGTAGACAATCTGCAGCCCGTACATGGTCAGGGAAGGGTCATAAATATCAATCATATCTGTACCCTCTTTGATCATGGAGCCCAGCCCGCCGGTGGCTACGGTCTTGACATTGTCCGCACCGCATTCTTCCTTAATACGGCGGATGATCATCTCCGTCGCGCCGATCTGGCTGTAGTAAATGCCGGCCTGCATGCTGGGGATGGTTTCCTTGCCCAGGATTTCATCCGGCCTTCGGATTTCAACTTCCGGCAGCTTTGCGGTAGCGTTCCACAGAGAAGCTGCAGAAGTCTGGATGCCGGGGGCTGTGGCACCACCGATGAGCGCGCCATCCCCGGTCACAAAGTCAAAGGTAGTAGCCGTGCCATAATCGATGACGATGACCGGCCCGCCATAAATTTCATATGCGGCAACCGCGTCCAGGATACGGTCCGCGCCCACCTGCTTCGGGTTGTCAAGTGCCAGGCGGATGCCGGTACGGATGCCCGGTCCCACCTCAACAGGAGTGATGTGGAAATACTTGATGATCGCGCTGTTTAAGGAATAATTGACCTTCGGTACTACAGACGCAATGATGACTGCCTTGACATCCTCCACATTCAGCGAATTGCTGGTTATCAAACTGATCAAAGTCATGCCGTATTCATCGGAAGTACGGGACTGCTTGGTCATCAGGCGGAACGATGCCACCATTTCTTTTTTACGGAAAAGCGCGCAGGTAATGTTCGTATTTCCTACGTCAATCGCGAGTAACATACTTAACCCTTTCAATCCTCGTCTTTTTCTTCCGGATCAGATCCTTCTTCTCCAGCATCCAGGTCTTCCCCCAGGAAAAAGACTTTATAATATGTTTCCAGAGCTTCCAAAAGGTCCTTTTTATCGCTCTGCAGTTCCTTGATTTTCAACCCGCTGCCGATCTCGTCATAAGAAACATCATATTCCTCGGCTTCGGTCTGGAAATACAAATTTCCTTTTTCATCAAAGATCAGCTCCAGCACGCCGCCCACATCCAAGGTAAAGAGGGTGCACATCGCCCTCAGCTCGTCCTTTACATTGTCCGGCAGGTTGGAGAAATCCTCGTTGAAATAATATTTTTTCTTATATGCGCTTGCCGCGCAGAGAACAACGTTGTCCTGATACATCCTTTATGCCCCGAGCGTAGCTGCCATGACAGCCTTTATCGTATGCATCCTGTTTTCCGCTTCTTCAAATACGCGGGAAGCGCGGGATTCGAAGACCTCGTCCGTTACTTCCATCTCATCAAGGCCGTATTTGTCGTGAATCTGCTGCCCTACCGTGGTCCCTAAATCATGGAAGGAAGGCAGGCAGTGCAGGAAGATGGCATTATCATGTGCCAGGTCCATAACCTGCCTGGTCACGCGGTACGGGGAAAGGTCCTTGATCCTCTTTGCCCATACGTCATCCGGCTCACCCATGGAAACCCAGACATCGGTATAGATGATATTGGCGTCTTTGACTGCTTTCTCCACATCCTCTTCAAACGTAATGGTGGACCCGGAAGCTGCCGCATAACCCTGGCATTCCTTCACCAGCTCCTCATTGGGGAAGTATTCCTTCGGGGCGCAGGCGGTGAAATCAAGGCCCAGCTTGCTGCATCCGACCATCAGAGAATTTCCCATATTATAACGGGCATCTCCCATATATACAAGTTTTAAGCCCTTTAAAACTCCGAATTCCTCCCGGATGGTCAGCATATCTGCCAGGATCTGGGTGGGATGGTATTCATTGGTAAGGCCGTTCCATACCGGTACCTTGGAGTAGCGCGCCAGCTCTTCCACAATGTCCTGTCCAAAGCCACGGTATTCGATGCCGTCAAACATGCTGGAAAGGACGCGGGCCGTATCCGCGATGCTTTCCTTGTGGCCGATCTGGGAACCGCTGGGATCCAGGTAAGTGGTCCCCATACCCAGGTCGTGGGCGCCGATTTCAAATGCACAGCGGGTCCTGGTGCTGGACTTTTCAAAAATAAGGGCAACATTTTTCCCTCGCAGGGTATCTACCAGGATGCCTTCTTTTTTCTTCCTTTTATAGTCTTCTGACAAATCCAGAAGGCCGGTGATTTCTTCCGGTGTAAAATCCTTTAAAGTTAAAAAATCTCTTCCTTTTAAATTCAATCCCATAATGGCGTCCTTCTCTTCCCTGCCTGATATTGGAACGGCATGACTGTAATATAACCCGGCTGCAGGAGCAGCCGAGTTATTTCCACTTTTACATACATGTGTTATTATAAGCGATTCTACCGCGGGATGGTACCCCGGTTTTTCGATAAACAGGCGCTGTTTCTGCCGAAGGCCAGGATGCCATGCCAGAAGCGTCCATTGGCATCCTGCATATGCCAATGGGGATGCTGCATGCAGCACCCTCCCTGGCAAAAATGGATCGCTCTTCCATCGTCAAACAGGCTTCCCTGCCGAAACGGCGGTGCTGCCCGGTTCGTCTTTCCTTTCAGGCTGTCCTGCCTCGGCCGGCTCTTTTACAGCGGATACGGTCTCGGTAAGCGCTGCCACCACGCTGGACAAGTCCTGGATGTTGGATGGGATGACCAGCTTCGTGGCTTTCCCGTCCGCCGCTTTGATGAATGCGTCATATGCTTTCAGCGTCAGGACTGCCTTGTCCGGCGCTGCCTGTTTCAGGTATTCGATACCCTGTGCGTTGGCCTGCTGCACTTTGCGGATCGCTTCTGCCTGTCCTTCTGCTTCCCGGATGGTCGCCTCCTTCTTTGCCTCAGCCTTCAGGATGGCTGCCTGTTTTTCTGCCTCGGCCTGCAGGATGGCGGATTCTTTCTTTCCTTCTGCCACCAGGATGCTGGACTTTTTCTGCCCTTCTGCCCGGGTAACAGCCTCACGGCGCTCACGCTCGGCTTTCATCTGGCGCTCCATGGCATCCTGGATCTCCTGGGGCGGGATGATGTTCTTCAGCTCCACCCGGTTTACCTTGATCCCCCACGGGTCTGTAGCCACGTCCAAAATGCTCCTCATCTTGCTGTTGATGATTTCCCTGGAAGTGAGGGTCTCGTCCAGCTCCAGGTCGCCGATGATATTCCGAAGGGTCGTGGCGGAAAGGTTTTCAATGGCGTTTAACGGGTTTTCCACGCCGTAAGCATAAAGCTTCGGGTCCGTGATCTGGAAAAAGACCACGGTGTCGATCCGCATGGTGACATTGTCTTTTGTAATGACCGGCTGCGGCGCGAAATCCGCCACCTGTTCCTTCAAGGTCACCTTCTTGGCAATCCGGTCAATGAAGGGCACCAGGATATGGAGCCCGACGCCCCAGGTAGCATAATAGCCGCCCAGCCGCTCTATTACGAAAGCATGCGCCTGGGAAACGATGCGGATGCTGCGGACCAATATGATGAGTAAAATGACGACAATGATAAAGATCAATATAATCATGTCTGCTCCTCCACCTTTCTTTCTTCCGGTTCTACAATCAGCTTTACTCCTTCGATTTTCCGGATCAGGACGACCGTCCCTTTTTCGATCTGTCCTTCCTCTTCCAGCGCGCGGGCGGTCCATTCCATCCCGTTCACCATGACCTTGCCTTCCGCTTCCAGGTTGTCAATCCTGCTTACCACCACTGCTTTCTGGCCGATCAGGCTCTCCGCGTTGGTCTTTGTTTCATTGTTCTGGTAATACCTGCGGACTGCAGGACGGATGAGTAAGAGAAGCAGGATCGAGACTGCCGCAAAAACCAGGATCTGCGTAATAATCGAAAAGCCCATCAGGGAAAAGGCAAATGCTGCCAGCGAGCCTCCCGCAAACCAGATCGTAGTCAGCGCCATGGTTGCAAATTCGATGACCAGGAACGCTATGAACAGTACTAGCCAGGCAATCGTCATTTCATTCATGGCTTTTCCTCCTATTGCGGCGGCGTAGGTTCAAAAAACGCAGGATTTTTCATCCTGTTTTTCTGAAAATTTTCGTTTTTTCCTATCATTTACATCCTCATTCTAACATTGCAGGATAAGCGCTGCAATAAAAACAATGTAAGGGGATTGTGAAGGAAAAGAAGTGGAGTCGAAGCAGGATTAGAAGGTGGAACAAAATGAAAGTCCTGGAAAGAGGTAAGAAGACGGGACAAAATGAAGGTCTTGGAACAGGGGATCGGAGGGAAAAACAGGGATTCGAAGCAGGTGCAAGTGCATATCCATCCGTAATGGGATTGTAAAAAAAGCCTAAGCTATTAAAGATCCAGGTACGGTATATCCTGTTTCCTTATCAAGCTTAGGGCTTTTCCAATCATTTTCTGTTTTCATGCCTTATGGCTCTTCAAGACGTTTCTCTGCCTGGAGAGTGATATGGCAGGCCATGCCACGCACTTAATGCGTTCTTGTATAGCTTGGCTCTTTCGGACCGATCTATTTATCAGAAGAAGTAGTGTCCGCCGATCTTGATGCCGCTGGTGCCACATCCGAAGTGGGTCGCGCCGGAAACCGGGTCAGACCCTGCCAGGGCATCCTGGGCTGCCGCATAGCAGCTGGAGCTGATGGCTCCGGTAGAAAGGGTGCGGGCAAGGCTTCCGTTGGAAACCGGGCCGAACTGGCCGCTCTGGTAAATAACGCCGCTGATGGTATTCGGGAAAGCAGAACTTTCTACACGGTTCAAAACAACCGCGCCGACTGCTACCTGCCCGGTATAAGGCTCGCCGCCTGCTTCACACTGGATCAGGGCTGCCAGAAGCGTTACGGAATCAGATGTTGCGGCTGCAGCCCTGCTGGTGGAAGCAGGGGCAGAAGCGGTCGCAGGGGAAGTGGATTTTGCTGTTGAAGCAGATGCCAGGCTCGTAGAAGCTGCTGTCCCTGTGCCGGCAGCATTTGATGCTGCTGCCTGTAACTGGGACTGTGCCTGTGCCTGTTCCGCTGCCTGCTCTGCGGCTTCCTCTTCCAAGGTCACACCTGTACCGACTACCAGCTGCTGGTCCACATAATCGGTAGACACATAACCGGTGCCGCCATCGTATTCTACTGCAACCCAGCCATCCGGTGCCTGGGCATCTGTGGAGACATTTAATTCGTCCCCTTCCGCTGCCATCCCGGCAATGCCTGCATCCTGGGAAGCATCTTCCCTGACATAAAGGGTCTGGGTGTTGACTGTTGCTACCCAGCTGCCCTGCTCCTCTGCAATGGCTTTCGCGTCATCGCCAAAAGCAAGGTAATCATTGTTGACATAGCCTGTCAGGTTGCCGGAGGAAATTTTTGTCCACTGGTCGCCTTTTTCCAGGACGGTCGCGCCGTCTCCCCGGTAAAGCTTGCCGATGGCTTCGGAGTTTTCGTCCGCATCTTCACGCACATTGACGAAAGCGCCTTCCTCTTCCAAGGCCGGCATTGCCTTGTCCGCCCATTCGGGGTCACCGGATGCATCCTGGGAGCCTTCCTGTACACTGGCCGTATCCTGGGATCCCTGGGTTTCCATGATCTCATAAATCGCGGAGCTGACTCCCGCTGCATAGGCGGCATCCGCAGAACTGCTGTCTTGGGTACCTGTTGCGCCGAATGCAGTAGACACGCTCATCAATACCATTATGCCGGCCGTAAGGGTCCCTGCTGCTTTTTTTCCAAATCTCATATACACTCTCCGTCACGTTACTTGCTGCTGCAAAAGGGAAAAACAAATTTGTAAAACATACGCGTTTTTCACCTAAACAAAAAATGCGGTTTTTCAATTGTTTTTCACATTTTGTTTAGATTTCTTTACAATTGTTACGGATTTATTGCGGGAAGCATAATAGCATAGTTCTTCCCGCTTGTCAAATTGTATGTGTAAATTTAAGATTTTCAGTCGGATTCCGGGGCGTATTTAAGACAAAGCAAGCCCCATTTCCGCGACCGGAAATGGGGCTCATTGAAAATTTTTCACTTTTCTTGATCGTGTCAAAGCCTGGCGCAAGATTTTCAGCGATCGTCATGGCCGCCTCCAGGGGCTGCCGCAAGGGATTCCCCGGCAATTGCTGTGGGAATCCAGCGGTCGACACAGAATTTTATGACAATTGCCAGAGGGGTCCAGGGGCACCATGGACGTCTCCTGTCTTTCCTTTTGCTCATCCCTTTGCTTCTTTGGCTTCGATCTCTTTCCTCAGTTCTTCATAGCCGGGTTTGCCAAGCAGGGCAAACATATTTTTCTTGTAGCTCTCCACGCCCGGCTGGTCAAATGGGTTGACACCGGAAATATAGCCGCTGACGCCACAGGCAAACTCAAAGAAGTAGAATAGCGCTCCCAGGGAATGGGCATCCTGCCCAGGCACATGGATCAAAAGGTTCGGCACCCCGCCCTCTACATGGGCAAGGATCGTGGCCTTCATGGCATTTTTATTGACAAAGTCCATGGTCTTCCCGGCAAGGTAGTTTAAGCCGTCCAGGTCCTCCGGGTCTTCTTCAATCGTTACTTCCTCTAAAGGCTGGTCAATGCAGACTACGGTCTCCAGCATCATCCGCTGGCCGTCCTGCATATACTGTCCCATGGAATGCAGGTCCGTGGTAAGGTCGATGGAAGCCGGGAAAAGCCCTTTATGCTCTTTTCCTTCGCTCTCGCCGTAAAGCTGTTTCCACCATTCTGCTACATAATGGAACTGTGGCTCATAATTTGCCAGCACTTCTACCCGCTTGCCGCGGTTTAAAAACAGGTTGCGCACTGCCGCATACATCAGCGCCTGGTTCTTTTCCCCTTCTGCTGACAAAAGCTCTTCCCGCTCGTCCCGGGCGCCCTGCATCAGGGCGTCAATGTCAATGCCAGCCACCGCGATGGGCAGAAGTCCGACAGCGGTAAGGACGGAAAAACGCCCGCCGATATCATCCGGCACGACAAAGGTTTCATAACCTTCCCGGCCTGCCAGGGATTTCAAGGCACCCTTGGCTTTGTCCGTCGTGGCAAAAATATGTTCCGCTGCCTTTTCCTTGCCGTATTTTTTCTCCGCGATGGCACGGAAAATACGGAAAGCGATGGCAGGCTCCGTCGTGGTTCCGGACTTGGAGATGACGTTAATGGAAAAGTCCCGGTCTCCCAGCACTTCCACCAGCTGGGAAAGGTAGGTGCCGCTGATATTGTTCCCGACGAAATAGATCTCCGGGGCATTGCGCTTTTCTGCCGGAAGCGCGTTGGCAAACGCGTTGCTCAAAAATTCAATAGCGGCGCGGGCACCCAGGTAAGACCCGCCGATGCCGATAACCAGAAGCACCTGCGAATGGCTGCGGATCTTTTCTGCCGCTTTCTTGATACGGGCAAATTCTTCCTTATTATAATCTTCCGGGAGGTCAATCCATCCCAGGAAATCGTTCCCTTTGCCCTGCCTTCCCAAAAGCTCTGCTTTTGCAGCCTCTGCCTTCTGCAAAAAAGCCGCAAACTCCTGCGGCGGCATAAATTCTTCTGCATTGCTGTAATCAAATTCGATTTCTGCCATATTGGCCCCCTACTTAAATTTCCTGTTCGAATTTCCTTCAGCCATGCCTTCCGGAATGGCTGTCCTTCCTGGATCCTTTTCCTGGCCGGTCCAAAGGGAAGATGGCTTCCTGCCATTTCCTTTGGAAATGCCTTCCCAAACGGATGTCTGCCGGGAAATAGATCCCTCCTGCATGACGGCTTCCTTGACTCTGTTTTTGAAAAAAGTTAGTATATTTTTTAGTGCAAGATGGCTGCTTTTACAGGCCCTGTTTTACCATTTTGTTTGATACATTTTCCATTTTGATGGTTCCTGGTTCTACAGCTTCTGTCTTGACAGAAATGGCATCCATGCACCTCATCATCTAACCACTACATCCAACAAAACCCGGAGCAGGCTTATGAAAAAAATTGTTATGACCGGCGGCGGGACCGCCGGGCATGTGACCCCGAATATCGCGCTTTTCCCATCCCTGCGGGAACGCGGCTACCAGATTTATTATATTGGTTCTTATAAAGGCATTGAAAAAGAACTCATCGAAGCGGAAGGAGATATCCCTTATTATGGAATTTCCAGCGGCAGGTTCCGCCGCTATTTTTCCCTTCAGAACCTCGTGGACCCGTTCAAAGTGCTGCATGGCATTTCCCAGGCAAGTCAGCTGCTGAAAAAGATCCAGCCTGACATCGTCTTTTCCAAGGGCGGTTTTGTCTCTGTCCCCGTGGTATTGGCTGCCGGGAAGCTTAACATTCCCACCATTATCCACGAATCCGACATGACGCCGGGTCTTGCAAACCGGATTTCTTCCAAGTATGCATCCAGGATCTGCTACAGTTTCCCGGAGACCCTGGACTCTCTTCCCGCTGGTCGGGCAGTCTTTTCCGGATCGCCCATCCGCCAGGAGCTTTTAACCGGAGACCGCGAAAAGGGCCTTGCCCTCTGCGGCTTTAACCAGGAGAAGCCCGTCCTTTTGATCATCGGCGGAAGCACCGGGGCGAAGGCCATTAATGACACGGTCCGCTCTGCCCTTCCGGAAATCCTGAAAAAATGGCAGGTCATCCATCTATGCGGGAAAGGGATGCTGGATCCTTCCTTAAACGGGACAACCGGCTATGTCCAGTTTGAATATGTAAGGGAAGACCTGAGGCACCTTTTTGCGGCTGCAGATTTGGTCGTTTCCCGTGCCGGCGCAAATGCCATCTGCGAACTTTTAGCCTTAAAGAAGCCCAATATCCTGATCCCTCTTTCCGCGGCAGCAAGCCGGGGCGACCAGATATTGAATGCCGCTTCCTATGAGAAGCAGGGCTACAGCTATGTCATCCAGGAAGAAGCCCTGACGGTCCCGTCATTGCTCAAAGCTTTGGACTATGTCCAGGCCCATATGGAGGACTACCGCTCAGCCATGGAGAAAAGCCCGGCTACAGACGCGGTCAAAACGATCTGTGACCTCATCGACAAGCTTTCCTAAGCTTTACCAGTACACAGCCGGCATCCCCGCCATTTACAGCAGGTGCCCACCCTCTTCGGCAATTTGGAACACCCGGACTACTGATATTCCTTTAAGTCCACAGATAGCTGGCAGCAATATCCCGCTGCCAGCTATTTTTCTTTTCAAGGCATCTCGTCTGCTTTACCTCCAGCTGATTTCCAAAGCCTCTTGTCTCCTTTTTTCCAGCTGTTTTTCAAAGCCTCTCTTCTGCTTTTTGTTTCAAAGCTGCCTGCTATTATTCCAGTTTCAGGGACTCGCGGATATTCTCCATCTCCTCCTCAGTGAACTCGTTCTGTTTCCAGGTAATGCTGACATCCTTGTCATCTCCAACATAACGGGGGATCACATGGATGTGGTAATGGAACACGGTCTGTCCTGCTGCCTCGCCATTGTTCTGAAGGATATTGATCCCGTCCGGTTTCAGTACGTCCTTCATTTTCAATGCGACCTTTTTCGCGATCTGCGCAGCTTCTGCCACTGTCTCATCATCAATCTCAAACGCGTTTGCAAAATGCTCTTTCGGAATCACCAACGCATGGCCTTCCGCTGCCGGGCTCGCATCAAGAATCACCCGGAACCTTTCATTTTCATACAGGGTATTTGTCGAAATTTCTCCGTTTGCCAGCTTACAGAATATGCACGAGTCATCTTTCATCGATGAAAAAACTCCTTTCGTATGCGCTTAATGCTGATATCTAAGCAAAGTATAGACAATTCATTTTTTAAAATCAACAGCGCAGAATAACGGAGATAGTAAAAATCCGCCGATGAGCCCGCCCAGGTGCGCCATGTTATTTACGCCCCCGGAAGTGTACCCGGCAACAAGGCTGTATACGATAAAGAAGACCAGCTGGCCGGTGCTCATATAGGAAACCCTGCCATGGTATTTGAGGATCAAAAACAAAAGCCCGCCCAGGACCCCGAAAATAGCCCCGGAGGCACCTGCCGATACCGCATAGCTTCCGGTGGACTGCTCATAAAGCATCGTCAATAAGTTGCCGCATACGCCGGTCAAAAGGTAAAAAATAAGGAACTTTGCCTTCCCGAAAATCTGTTCCAGGACATCTCCCATAAAATAAAGAAGGAGCATGTTATTAAAAAGGTGCATAAAGCCAAAGTGCAGGAACTGGGACGTCACCAGCCTGTAATACTCGTGGTATTGGAGCACATAAGGCGTCCAAAGCGCGCCATGGTCCGCCATAAACTGTGCGTCCTGCGTATTTCCCCAAAGTGACAAAACCAGAAAAACGATGACGTTAACTGCAATTAACAGCTTTGTCATCGTAAATCCCCTGTTTACCCTGGCATAAGAACCTCTGCGTGAAGCTGCCATCCTTTTCCTCCATTCTATATCGTAAGGAGGGACCCGCTTTAGCGGGAGGATTCCTTACGATGCACCAGCCGCATCGCCCGCCGCCTCACCCCTTCGGGTGATGACATAGGCCACGCCTCCGCACGAAGTGCGGCATGTAATGGCGTGGCTCTCCTCTTTTATTCGTCTCGCCTGGCAAGGCGGTGACGCAGGCCGCGCCTCACACAAAGCGTGATCTTTCATGGCGCGGCTCTCTTTAGGGTGATTGGGAATGCGGCGTCTATTGTCATCGCCTGTAAGGCGATAACGCAGGCCGCGCCTCCGCACGAAGTGCGGTATATAATGGCGCGGCTCTCCCACTATTTCCACAACCTTAACACCCTTTGCCGGGAGCGTCAATGCGGGGAGGATAGAGGAAAGGCAAAACAGCTTTTATCGAAATAAGAACTGCACATCCCCAAAGCAGATCCTCATGCCCGGCTCCAGCCGGACACGCTCATTAGGCTGCAGGAGCTTTCCATCTATAGAGGTGCCATTGCGGGAATTGCAGTCCTCCAGGAAAACCCCGTTTTCACTGCAGACGATCTCCGCGTGGATCCTGCTGACCGACTCTTCATCCAGCAGGATGTCCACATATCCTTCTGCCTTTCCCACCAGGTAAAAGGGCTTTTCCAGATGGATTTCCTCCCCGCTCTGTCCCGCGCAGGCTCCTACCGGGAGCAGGCACATCAGAGGTTCCCGGCTTTCAGCCAGTCCGTCCGCCTTTTCTCCGGCAAGCCAGACCGTCTCCATCCCGATCTTTTCAAGCCCTGTTTCTGAAACTTCCCTGCGAAAAAACATGCTTTCCCCCTGCCCTCTTCTCTCCGAAACTGCTTTGTCTGGAACCTTATCGCGTGAAGCCAGATTGCCGGAAACGACATTGACGGATCCCGCACTGCTACAAAACGGCCTATCTGCAAAGGCTTTGCTTGAAGCCGCCCCAAATGTCCCATTTGCAGGTACTTTACCGGAGGCTGCATCATTTGGAATGCTCCTGCTTTCCCCTGTCTCCGGCAGTGCTTCCATTCCATCGGCATATTCTGCCGTTTCTCCATAGCTTCTACGCTTCCCGGCATGGGCTTCCCGCTTCCCGGCATGGGCTTCCCGCTTTCCGGCATGGGCTTCCCGCTTCCCGGCATGGACTTCCCGCTTCCGGTTTTCTTTTTCCAGCCTCTTTATCTCCTTTTCTTTTTCCTTTTCTTCTTTTTTGAGCCTCCAGTTTTCCCTGCTTTCCTGCAGGTATTCCCGTATCCGCTCCCCCAAGCCCGGCTCCTCGCCGGCTTCATTTAAGAAAGCAAAGACATCTTCTTCTTCCTCTTCGCTTCCGCCTATAACCGTACTGCTTTTTACATCCTGCAGGAGATCCTTCTGGCTTTGCGAACCACCCATCCAGGCTTTGTCCCGAATCTCATATCCGGAAGAAGTCTTTTTTTGCTTTTCCCTGCCTGGAAAAGGCCCCCTCTGCTTTTCTTCGAGATTCCATCTTTCACTCCCATCCCTGTCCTTCCATTCTTCCCGGCGGCTGATGTCATGGGGCGGGGCTGATGCCTCGCTTCCGCTCTTCCCTTCTCCGGAAACTTTGTCAAACCATTCTCCCAGGACAAAGCCTTCTTCGCCCATGGACGCGGCAAGGTCGTACGCAATGCGCACTGCTTCCTGGTCATCATGGTCCAGCCGCATTAAAAGGAATTTCACCAGGCTTTCTAATTCCGATGCAAAACCTGTTTCTTCTTCCGGCAGGTAAAAAAATCCCGCTTTTTCTTCCACCCGGTTTAGCCATACCAGTTCCGGGCGCAGGTAAAGGTACCTGTCCGGCAGGAGGAACCTCCTGAGCACCCTCTGCACCGCAGTCACCTGACGAAGCAGGAACTGCAAGGTCCCGCTGTCAATCTGCCTCTCTTCAAAGCATTTCGCTAAGGACTGCATCCCGTTGATCCGGTACCTGGCTTTTCTGCATCCATCCATCTGGAAATCCTGGCGGCGCATGAGCAGCGGGATCCTGGCATTATCCAGCATTTCCTTAATGTATGGGGACGCTCCTTCCTGGCCGCTTTCCGGCAGCCCTGCTACCAGGAAATTTCCTTTTTCCGTCCGTTCAAAACTCAAATCCATAATGGCACCCTCTGAAATGATGGCTGTTCCTTCTTTTCACTATTTTCACTATAACCTGCTCCCAGTCTTAGCCTGCTTCTGCCTTAATCTGCCCCTGTCCCTTCTTTTATCAGCCTCCATTTACGGATCAGGCTGCAGGGATGCGTGATCCACTCTTTATCCTGTATCTGTCCTTCCTGTGAAGCATCCCGCCCGGAATACTGCCGCCAGCCCGGCAACCAGTCTTTCCAGAAAATGGAAGAAGCTGCGATGGCCTGCCTTTTCCCACCGGAAACAGAAATAGACGCACTGCTGCCAAAAACAGCCTCCTGCCCTTTTTCCGCCACATACTGCTGAGCCTTGCCTATCATATCGTCCTCCCCTGCCATGGACAGGTTCCTGGCGTAAGTAGTGGCTTCCTGCTGCATGGAAACCGTCACGTTGCGGTCATGGAAATAGACAGCCGTCTGGGAAAATAAAAGCAGCATCCCAATCAAAACCGGCAGAAGGAGTGATGCTTCTATTGTAAAAGAAGCGCTTATCCACAAATTCGGAGTGCCTTCTGCCTTGTTTCCCACTCTTTCCACGTTCCTCCTCCTTCTTTTCCACCTGTTACCTGCCTGATACAGCTATGGTTCACTGGCAAGGCTCCGTTATGTCCCTTTGCCCGTCGAAGTGGCTATGCATTTCATTAATAAAAATCTTGCTGGCATGCCATACAGGCAGCTCTAGCTGGCTGTTATGCCTATCTGTCCTGTCATGCTGCCCTGTTAAAGCATTCCGGCAGCCTGTTCCAGAACCGGCAGCAGCAGGACAAAGATGCACGCTGCCGCGGCAAATGGCAGGAACGGTATCCGGTCCTTCCTGCTTTTCCTTTTTCTTATTAAAAGGATCCCTGCCACTATTGCAGAAAAAAATAGTGCAATTACAAAAATTTCGAAAACATTCCAGGCGTCCAGGAAACATCCCAATATCAGGAATGCCCAGCCATCGCCTTCCCCAACCAGCCCCTTGAAAAGGCGGGAAAGGGACAGAAGCGCTGCCCCGGTCCCAAAGCGTAATGCTTCCATTATAAAATCGGCCCTGCCCCCTTCTCCTGCCTGCATGTATAATCCGAGACAGAAAAATACTGCCCCGGCCGCCCCGCCGATCAGCAGGAGCCGCCGGCTGACAGCTTTCCACCTGATATCCTGCAGGCCGCACAAACACAAAAATGCCGCCGCGCTAATGTCCATGACCGTCTTCATCTGGCCCTTCCCCGCATTTGCTGCAATACCGCAGGCTCCCTGCTTCCTCTTCCGGGATGACATAGATCGTCCTTTTCAGCCCGCTGCACTGAAGGCTGGTATGGTAAACCGTCCCGTAATCGGTAACATAGCATGCCCCGTCCGTCTGCCAGTTCCCGCAGACCGGACATTTTTCATACTTTTCCCCGCTGGCATTGCGCTCCAGCTTTACCTGTGCCCTGGAAACAGCATGGGTGGAAGGGTTCAGGTAGGCGCAGTTCCTGTCCTTATGGATCACTTCCCCGTTTGCCGTCACATAGCACATCCCTTCGGGTGCTTCTTCTGAAGGGTCATACCCGTTCCATTTCCGGACACGGGCAGTCTCAGAGAGGGTAAAGGTATGGTTTGGAAAAAGCCCCAGCGGGAGCCTGACCAGGGCGCGGGCAGATAAAACTACGTCTTCTCCCTTCGGGTCTTCCTGCGTGCAGACAATCCCTGCCTTCCCGCCAACCACCAGGCGCAGCAGCGGCTGCTGCTGGATCTGGGACCCGATCTGGACCGTGCCATTTATAGAACCAGCCCCGGCATATGCGAAAACCGCGGCCGTATCCGCGTCTTCCCCGGATGGCAGGAAAGAAACTGCCGCCATCTGCTGGGCAGTATCGTACAGTGCCTCCCTGACCTGCATTTCCAAAAGTTCCAGCTGGAACAGGTAAAGGATGCTTAGAAGAAAAAAGGCAAACAGCGGGGCGGCCAGTGCCGCTTCCACGGTAAGAGAGGCGCGTAAAGATGCCTTCCGGCCACAAAGACATGCTCTGCATCGGTCATGGTACGTTTCTGTTTCGGTGAGAGAGATTTTTTGTGATAGGTTAAGAAAGTTACATGACAGCCTGTTATGGCTAAAAGACAGGTCGGAAAGCACCTCTACGCGCCCCTCCTTTCTTGAAATATCATCACCTGAAGGGTGATGGCGCAGGCCGCGCCTTCGCACGAAGTGCGGATCTTTAATGGCGTGGCTTTCCTTTATTTTAAAATGTCATCCCCTGAAGGGTGGTGACGCAGGCCACAGCTTTCCACGAAGCATGGATCCTTAATAGCGTGGCTCTCCTTCTTATTACTGGTAGGCAAACGCCCCTTGCGCTAAGAATTCGTATGGCCCTGGTCCCTTCGCCAGATGGACGAACCGCAGGAACATCGGCTCCGCAAAAAAGCGTGCCGCCCACTTTGTTTTTACGATGCAGTGGTCCAGGGAAAGGTTCCCACTGCCTTCTGCGGTCCGTACATTCTGCTCTATCAGGTCCATGCTCCGGAATGCCAGCGTTTTTTCCGGGACGGCTGCCATAAAAATCTGCAGGTAGGACTGGTAATCCAAGGAAGGCGCCGCTTCTGAGTCCCATGCTTTGACCTCCCCGCCTCCCAAAAGCGTCTGCAGGTCCTTTACGCTGTCCAAAAAAGCCCAGGCCAATACCACGCCCGCAAAGATAGCGGCATAAATCCCCTCCAGCGCAAATGCGCCGGTAATCGCTAACGCAATAATCCGGGCTTCTTCCCGCCTTTCCTGGTCTTTCAGGATAGCCGCATAATTCACTCCTTCCCGGACCGCCAGCAGCATGCCTGCTACCGCTTCCAGGTTGCCGGGATCCGTATTCTTCCCTGCCAGCAGATACTCCTGCTCATACTGGAGGAATGTATCCTCCAACGGGCTGCCCCAGCAGGCAAATTTCTTTCCCAAATACGCCTGAAAAAGCACTTTGTTCCCATAGCTTTCAATCCCCTCCTCCTGCGGGGCTGTCCCCTGTTCCAGGGAACGCCGGGAAAGAAGGCTCCCGGAAGGGAGGGTTGCCTGGGAAATAGAAGAAGCATCTCCCACGAAAAGCCCCAGCACTCCCGCCTTCTGCATCTTTTTCACCTGCTCCAGGATGCCTTTGTCTTCTTCCGGAACCTCTTTGGACTTGCGGATATCTTCATCACTGAACTGCGGATTCTTTTCTTCCCCGGTCCCTTCCCCTGACTCCAAGAACTTCTGTGCCTGGTCTGAGTGGGAACGGATCTCAGAGTTTGCCTTCTCTGTTTCTTCCTGAGACTTCCCCGCCCTATATTCCAATCCTTTTTGGACCAGGTCGATGGGAAGGGCGTCCTTTGCATACCTGCAGGCCATGGAATAATAAGCATCTCCATCAAAATCCGTAAGCAGCTGGTAACCGCTCATCTGGACCTGCTCCACCTGCAGTGGATAAAAGGAGAGCCTGGCTATCCCGTTTTTCTGCTCCACATTCTTATATAGGTAGCTTTCCATCCGGTGCTCCGCATTTACAATCGACAGGGAGTCCTTCCCATATCCTGTATCCAACGCAAAGATTTCATACCGGTCCAGCAGCTCCCTGTTATATTCCGCAAATACACTGGATGAAGCGGCGGATGCCATCCTCCCCGCATCCGCCCTAAGGCCGTTTACCCGGGCGGATTCCAAAAGGGAGAAAAACAACGCCAGAAACAGCACCGCCAGCAGGCTGAAATACAGGGTAATGCTGCCCCGCTTCATCAAAAGCCCCGGCTTCTGGAAGAAATGGTGTCAAAAATATTGTTGATGATCGTGGTCAACTGGTTACGGAAGATCAATACCAGGCCGATCAGGACCACGATGATCAGGATAATCTCCAATACGGCCACCCCGTCTTCTTCCTCGTAAAATCCTTTTATCCCGTCCCATATCTTTCTCATTACCAAATTCCATGTCTTCATACGCTCCTCCTGTGTGTGGTTCCCGCTGCCACCAGTTACTGGACCTCTTTAAGGCTTGACATATGCTCCTCCTGTGCGGGGCCCCACGCTTCCTCCTTTCTTTCTTCTGATGTCTAAAGGACAAACGCCGCATTCCAAATCGCCCTAAAAGAGAACTGCGCCATAAATGATCGCGCTTCGCGTGAGGGCGCGGCCTGCGTCACTTCCTTGACAGGCGAGACGGCGGACGATGCGGCTACGCCTTTTCCCGCCATGCCAGCCATGTATAAAACCAGGACGATATACCTGCCGGTTTTCGCCTTATGCAAAAAAGGCATTTCCTCCTTTTCATACCTGTGGTAGAAACAGCCTTGCTTAAAACGGGCTTATATTGACAAAGTTATAACTATATACTAGGAAACATATTTCTCAAAACCGCCCTCACCCGATAAGATAGACCATGAAAAGCGAAGCAATTATGTTGAATATTGGGGGATATTCAAACAAAAAGGGGGAAAAATAATATGTCTTCGAACAGAAACACCGATACCAGCAGCAATTTCGGCGGAAAAGGCTGGCTGATGATTATCATGGCCGGCATCTTCTTCTATTTTTACTCTGGTACATGTACAGACGGCCTGAACACGATTGTTACAAATTTTGCAAATGCCCATGGGCTTAATGAGGCTGCCGTCCTTGCAGTCACCACGCCCGCAAACTGGATCGGGCTGACCGGAAGCTTGTTCTGGGCCTGGTTTATTGAAAAAAAATCCATTCGAACCGGTGCTCTTGTTACCGGCGTCCTCGGCGGCATCAGCTATATGCTTTACGGCGTCGTATCCACTGTTACCGGTTTCGGAATCATAACCACCCTGGTGAATTTTATGGGTTGGGGCTTCTGCTGGACCGTAGCTGACGCATTGATCGCCAACTGGTTCCCGACCAAAAAGGGACTTGCCCTCGGATGGGCAACCATGGGGCAGAACCTCGCCTCCGCTACTTTCGTCCTGCTGCTTACCGCATTTATGGGCGTTGCCGGTTTAAACGGTTCTTTTTACCTGATGGGCGGCCTGTTTATCGCATGCAGCATCCTGGTCTTTGCTGTCATCCGTGACACCCCGGAAGATTACGGATGCACCCCGGATAATATGTCCCCGGAACAGCTGGAAGCATTACGCAAAGAACGCGCCAGTGAAAAGCCTTTGAAACCGTTCTCTATTGGTGAAATGCTCAAGATGAAAGAAATCTGGAAAATCGGCATTGGATATGGCATCCTGGTCATGGTAACCGTATCCCTGATTTCCCGGTTAATCCCAAGGCTGATTATGTCCGGTTGGGCACCTTCTACCGCCATCGCATCCATGACCGTATGTGCCATCATCGGCCTCTTCGGAAGCTATCTGACCGGCTGGCTGGACCAGAAACTCAGTACCCGTGTCGCATCTGTCCTGTATGCACTGTGGTACCTGGTTGCGCTCATCCTTTGCGCGATTCCGACGAATAATACGATCATTTTGTTCCTTACCATCTTTTTCACCGGCATCGGCATCGGAGGCATCGGAAACCTGTTCCCGTCCATGACAGCAACGATTTTCCACAAAACGGATTTTGTCCGTGCCATGGCAATCCTGAACCTTTTGACCGCCATTGTCCGCGCGTTTGCCTTTGTCATCCTTGCATTCAGCCTGGAACGGACCGGCGCTTACCATCTTTCTTATGGAATCATTGCCGTTTTGGACGTCATTGCCATCCTCATCATCTGGTCGATCAATGACAAGCCCAAGCGCAACTATGAAGAATAAATTACCAAACACATATTATTAATGTCTTCGTTAAGGGAAATGCTCCGGCATTTCCCTTTTTCTTTCCCTAAAATGCCAGAAAAGAGAAGAATCCCGGGACCATGACGATCACCATGACGATGACAAGATAGGCCATCATGGGACCCAGCAGCTTTGTGCCTGCTTCCTCGCCCCTCTGCCTTGCTAATGCTTTTCTCTCTTCAAAGGACTCCCGGGCTTCCTGCCCCAGAAGTTTTCCCAGTTCGGCAGAACCCAGCTTTAAATTCTGGACCAAAAGGGAAGAGAGCTTGCGGTACTGCCGCAGCCTGCACCGTTCCCCGAACTTCCGGTATGCGGAAAGCCCGCTTTCCCCGTCGGCAACCTGACGTGAGGTGACCAGCATCTCTTCATATAAATACCTCCTTTCCTGTTTTACCGCTTCCTGCACAATCCGGTTCCAGGCCCCATTTACCGTCATGCCTGCCCCCAGCAGCAGTGACAATTTGCTGACCAGCAGGGGGTAATCAAATAAAAGCTGCCGGTCCCTTTCTTCCCGCTTCCTTTTCAGGTCCTGCCCGCTTTCATAAGAAAGGAATGCCAATAATGCCAGAAGCACGAATCCTGCTTTCAACGCATAGGCCTGGGGCTTTCTGATCCAGACTACCGTGCCATCATCGGTCTGCGCGGGCAGGAGCAGTTGCCCTTCCTCCTCGCTTTCCAGGTCTGCCTGTACCAGGGCTCCTTCCACGCCGCTCCGAAATGCTTCTTCCGCGTCCTTTACCGGCGGAAAGACCCTTACCGGGAACACTTCCCGGGCTTCTTCCTCCCGGTAAGACAAATCCGCTGCCAGCTGCACGATAGTCCCTTCCGGATCCGTATTTTCTTCCCGGATCGTGCCATCGGGATTTAAAACATCATAATTGTCAAAGCTCCAGCTGACCTCCACCAGCCCATCCTGGGCGCTGTCCGGCAGGGAAAGGGGATATTCAATCCGGTCCGGCGTACTGTTCTCTCCCAGGTATTCCTGCTCCAGTTCTTCTTTTGCTTTCTCAAACAGCTCCCGGACCTGGTCCTGGCCATACTTTTTTTCTTTGACCGCTACTGAAAATGGTTCCTTTTCCCCGTCCTCCGACTGTGCATCCAGTTCTACCTGGTAGGAACCGCCGCCCTCCTGACGCCTGGCAAGCGAGGAAACTTCCCGGTTCTGGAAATTCCAATAATCCAGCCCCGCCAGCGCCGCGATAACAGGGAGGAGCACTGCTGCCAGCCTTACACGCTTTGCCAGCTTCCGGACCTGGAAGGAGGCAAACACCTGCTGCGGGTCCTGCCCCGGATAAAGGTCTTTTAAGCTTTCCCTGGTATCGGTATCTCCCCTCAGCCTTTTTCCGAGAAGCGGGTGCCGATAAATCCGTGCCGCAATGCGCTCAGGCCAGCGCGTTTTCCTTTTGCCTGCCTTCCGCACATCACGTTTCTTTCCGTCTCTTTTCCTGATCACATCCGCCCCCTTTCCTCCTATCGCGCTTCCTTCGACTCCATTTGTCCTTTGCCTCTATCCATTTGCTCCGGATCTATTTTCTTCCTTGGACCGCCTTCTTTGTTCTATCCATTTTCTCCAAATCTGTTTTCCCTTTCCTATCCGCTCCGGTTCTTCCCACTCCGGTTCTTCCCGCTCCGGTTCTTCCCGCTCCGGTTCTTCCCGCTCCGGTTCTTCCCGCTCCGGTTCTTCCCGCTCCGGTTCTT
>CADBRV010000013.1 GCA_902797185.1 uncultured Lachnospiraceae bacterium | reverse complement strand
GCCCTCTACGACGATCTTGATCCCCTGATGGAAATATTTCTCTGCAAATTCTGCTGTCCTGCCAAAGCAGACACAGCTGATAAAGTCTGCATTCTGCCCGTCATCGCCGCCATTCCTCCTGGTAAACCTGCGGTCCACGGCAAGGGTATACCTGGCGATGCACAAAGGCTGTTCACTGTTGTTGGAATACCGGATGTCCGGATCCCTGGTGAGTCTTCCCATCAAAATAACTTTGTTCATAAAAAGCCCTCTCTATTTATGCATCCTGCCTGACGCACAAGTATCTGAGAACATGATCCATGATACGGATCCTGGATTCGATTTCAGCCGGAACGCTGGACTGCGCTTCAAAATGGATGAAGTAGTAATAGCCTTCAGACATCTTCTGGATTTCGTAAGCAAGCTTCTTCTTGCCCCATTCATCCACGTCAGAAATCGTTCCGCCGACACGAGTTACCATGTCCTTAATCTTTTCCAGGACTGCTGCACGGGCGTCGTCCTCAATACTTGCATTCAGAACAACTGCTAATTCGTACTTGTTCAATCTGTTACCTCCTTCTGGCCTTTGGCCCCTCGCTCAGGCGGGGAGCAAGGATGTATTTTGTGTATCACGAGCAATTATTATACCAAGGAATCGGTTTCTCATCAAGAGGTTCTCTGCACTTTACGGAAATTTTTCTACAGACACAGAAAGCCATGCCGCCCCGCGCGCTTATACACAGGAGAGGCTTGTTTCACCCCCTCAGGCCGGTGAAATGCAGGATTATTTTTCCTACTGCGGCCTGCCGGGATTATCCAGGACCTTTTTCACGCCTTTTTCCACCTGGCGCCGGGGCATCATGACCAACCGCCCGCAGCCTTGGCACTGCAGGCGGAAATCTGCCCCTACCCGAAGGACCTTCCACCTGTCACACCCGCAGGGATGCTTTTTCTTCATCTGGATGACCTGGCCTACCGAAAATTCCATCTTCAGTCTAACGCTCCGAATACTTCGCCGATCTTGCCCTGGATCACCAGGTCCGCGCGGCGGTCCATGGCACTGGCATCCTTATTAATAAGGACCAGCTTATGCCCCCTGTAGTAATCCACCAGCCCTGCTGCCGGATAAACCACCAGGGAGGTGCCTCCGATGATTAAGACGTCCGCCTGCTGGATCGCCCGCAGAGCCTCATCCAGTGTCTGGGAATCCAGGCTTTCCTCATACAGCACCACGTCCGGCTTGATATCCCCGCCGCAGGTGCATTTCGGGATGCCCTTGCTGTCCCTCATATATTCCGCGGAATAGCTCTTACCGCATTTTTCGCAGTAATTGCGCAGCACGCTGCCATGCAGCTCCAGCACGTTTTTGCTGCCTGCTTTCTGGTGCAGCCCGTCAATGTTCTGGGTAACGATGGCTTTGAGCCGCCCTTCCTTTTCCCACTGGGCAAGTTTTTTGTGGGCCATATTGGGCTCCGCGTCAAGGCAGAGCATTTTCGCACGGTAAAAACGGAAAAACTCTTCCTTGTGGCGGACATAAAACGTATGGCTCAAAATCGTCTCCGGCGGGTAATCGTACTGCTGGTGGTAAAGCCCGTCCTGGCTCCGGAAATCCGGGATCCCGCTTTCCGTGGACACGCCGGCGCCCCCGAAAAATACGATGTTATCGGACCCCTGGATCCAATCGTTCAGAGTTTTGATTTTTTCCTGCATTTCGCTGTCATCAGCCATTTTTTGCCATCCTCTTTTCCTGTTTCATCTTCTGGAGTTTGGGCTCGAAGCGCAGTACTTCGCTGCGGATTTCCTTGTTGAGCACAAGCAAAGAGATCAGGTTCGGGATCGCCATCAGGGCATTGGCAATATCAGAAAAGTTCCAGGCGATGCTCAGCGTCGTCGTGGCACCCAGATAAACCACCAGCGAGAAGACAATACGGTAAACCATGTTCAGCTTCGGGCTCTTCACCAGGTATTCAAATGCCTTTTCTCCATGATACTCCCATCCGAGGATCGTAGAAAAGGCAAAAAGTACAATTGAGATGCAGACAAAGGCAGAACCTGCTTTTCCAAAGACCGTAGCAAAGGCCGCCATGGTCAGGGAAGCCCCGATATATGCCTCGCCGGTGGACGGGTCGATGGCGCCCAGCATGCCGGAAGAGGCAATGGCAAGCCCTGTAATGGTGCAGACTACGATGGTATCCCAGAAAGTACCGGTCATGTTGATATAGCCCTGCTGCACGCAGTCATCGGTGGAAGCGGCAGCTGCTGTAATCGCAGCGGAGCCAAGGCCTGCCTCGTTGGAAAAGCAGCCACGGGCTACCCCGAAATGCATGGCCTGCATCATGGAAGCCACGACGGAACCAGCTACCCCGCCGCCCACTGCTTTGATGCTGAAAGCCATGCGGAAAATTTCGGCAAGGCCGGAAGGCAGGTTTTCATAATTTAAGATAATGACGACGACGCCGCCTACTACGTACATGGCAGCCATAAACGGCACCAGCACGGAAGAAATTTTAGAAATGGACTGGATGCCGCCTACAATAATGATCAAAGATGCCACCATCAGGATGGCGCCGACCACCTTGGTGGAAACCCCGAAATTGGAATGGAGGGAATCCGCGATGGAATTGGCCTGGGTCAGGTTGCCGATGCCGAAAGCGGCAATTGCAGCAAGAAGGGCGAAGATCCATCCCATCACGCTGCCCACTTTCTTATGTTTAAAGGCATTTTTCATGGTATACATGGGACCGCCGGCCATTTCGCCTTTGTCATTGGTCTCCCTGTATTTGACCGCCAGCATGCACTCACTGAACTTCGTCGTGAGACCAAACAGGGCGCTGATCTCCATCCAGACCAGGGCGCCGGGACCGCCGGAAACCATGGCGGTTGCCACGCCGACGATATTGCCGGTACCGATGGTGGCCGCCAGTGCCGTCGTCAATGCCGCAAAGGGGGATACGTCTCCTTCTCCCTTTGTCTGCCGTGCTTCTTTGCTCAGCATGCTCTTAATCGCAAAAGGCAGGTTCTTCCAGCTCCGGAATCCTATGCGGAAGGTCAGGAAAACGCCGGTACCGACTAAAAGCACCAGCATCACCGGTCCCCAGACTACGCTGTCTATTGCGGACAGCACCTTATTCCATGCTTCCATTGAAAAAATATCCATCTCAAACATTCTCCTCCCTGTGGATTTTCCAGGTCCGTCCAAATGACCAATGTCCAGCCCAATCCACATGCCTCTACGGCATCCTCGGCACAGCCCTCCAAATAAGCCTGCCTTTTTCTGAAAAACGATGATCCCGCCATGCCCACTTACGAAATACCGTCTTGATCGGCATGGCCTTCCTTTGAAATACCATCACCCAAAGAATGATGGCCCGCCATGCCTGCGCACGAAGCGCACATTTCATAGGCATGGTCCTCCACTTTTTATCCCTTCCAAAAAACGGGATAAAAAAAAGGTACGTGCCTGCCGTACCTTCATTGGATTTTAAAATATTAACACAGTAAAGCGTCAGTGTCAATTTCGCGGGCTGGCTTTCCTTGTTTTCGCAGGTTTCTTGGGATATACTGATATAGGCCGTCGCCTGTAAGGCGGCGGCGCAGGCTATGCCTCCGCACAATGCGCGGGTCTCGACAGCATGGCCGTCTATATGGACGTGCCATCATGCGAAAGGCGGTGGCGCAGGCCATGCCTCCGCATGAGACGCTCATCCGAGTGGCATGGCACCCATTCTTTCGAAAAAATGACTTTCGTGAAAGGAGATTTTTCATGAATCTTTATAAGCTCCAGGATTATCTGGACATCCTGCAAAAAGAAGGCTGGCTCGAAGGCATCATCCCGGAAGGTCCTTTCTTAGACCGCCCTGTAGAGCTGGTTTCCTGTGACTCCCAGGAAACTGTGCCCGGCACCTTGTTTATCTGCAAGGGTGCGCATTTCAAAGCGCAGTACCTGCAGGATGCCGTGGATAAGGGTGCTTTTTTCTATGTCAGCGAAAAAGATTATCCGGAGGTATCCCTGCCCCACGTATTGGTAAACGACCTGCGTGCCGCCATGTCACGGATGGCTTCCTTCTATTATAATGAGCCCTGGAAAAAGCTCCATGTCACCGGCGTCACCGGCACGAAGGGCAAATCTTCCACCACTTACTATATCAAGTCCATCCTGGACCAGTATGCTTCGGAAAACGGCAAGCCGGAAACCGCCATCATCGGCGGCATCGACACCTACGATGGCAAAGAGCGCTTTGAAGCCCACCTTACCACTCCGGAGCCCCTGGAGCTGGAACGGCATTTTGCCCATGCCGTGGAATCCGGCATTGAATATGCCACTATGGAAGTTTCTTCCCAGGCTTTGAAATATGACAGGGTAAGGGATGTAGAATTTTCCACCGCTGTTTTCCTGAACATCGGCTACGACCACATCTCCCCCATCGAGCACCCCAACTGGGAGGATTATTTCCAGTCCAAGCTGAAAATCTTCGAGCACTGCAGAAGGGGCATCGTCAACCTGGATTCCGATGAAGCGGACCGGATCCTGGAAGCCGCAAAGCAGGCTCCGGAAGTGATTACCTTCTCCGAAAAAGACCCCTCTGCCGACGTTTACGGCTACGACATCCGCAAGTCCGACGGGGATACCGTATTCCGCGTCCGCACCAAGCGTTTCGACCGCCAGTTCCGCCTGGGCATGCCCGGGCTCTTCAATGTGCCCAACGCCCTGGCCGCTATCGCCGTCTGCATGGCTTATGGCATCCCGGACCGGGATATGTACACCGGCCTGTTAAAAGCCAGGGTCCCCGGCAGGATGGAAGTATATACCAACGCCAGCCACTTTATTACGGCAATCGTGGATTATGCCCACAACCGGCTTTCCTTTGAAAAGCTGTTCCAGTCCGTCAAGAGCGAATATCCCGGAAAGCGGATCGTCATCGTCTTCGGCTGCCCTGGCAAGAAAGCCCTGGACCGCCGCCACGACCTTGGCACCATCGCCGGGAAATATGCCGACCATGTTTATATCACGGAGGAGGACCCCGGCGAAGAAGACGCGGAAAGCATCGCCCAGGAAATTGCGGTGGCCGTAAAAGCGCAGGGCTGCCCTTACTCCATCGATACGGACCGGGGAAGCGCCATCCGCACCGCGGTCATGGACTGCAAAGAAGAAACCGTCATCCTGATTACCGGCAAAGGTGCCGAGACCAGGGAAAAGAGGGGGCTGGAATACATCCCCGTTCCTTCTGACGTAGAATACGCGAAAGACGCGCTTTATGAATATGACGTGGCACACCATCTGGACGGCATCACCCAGGTGCTGGGGCTTCTGGACACGCTGCCCCGCCTGCAGTCTTACGCCGGAAAAATCCTGGTGGTAAAATACGGCGGCTCCGCCCTGGAAGGGGAAGGGGAAGATGCCGTTGACACGATCCTGGAAGATGTGGCCGCGCTGAAAATGGCCGGCGCCAAAGTCGTCCTGGTACATGGCGGCGGGAAGAACATCACCCGCTGGCTGGACAGGATGGGGATCGAATCCAAATTCTCCTCGGACGGCTATCGCATCACGGATAAAACCACCATGGACGTGGCAGAGATGGCGCTCTCCGGACAGATGAACAAGCGGATCGTCTCCCAGCTCCACTGCCTGAAAGTAAATGCCGTCGGCATTTCCGGCAGGGACGGGAACCTGCTTGCCGCGAAAAAGAAAACCACGGAAAGCGGCGAAGACCTGGGAAAGGTAGGCGAAGTCACCTCCGTAGACCCGTCCCTGGTACTGACACTGCTGGATGCCGGTTATGTACCGGTCATCTCCCCGGTCGCCATGGCAGGCGATGGCAGTGCCTATAATATCAACGCGGATGACGCGGCCTGCGCCATCGCCAAAGCTTTGAAAGCGGAAAAGCTGGTTTACCTGACTGATGTAGATGGCATCCTCATGGACCAGAAGAACGAAAAGACCCTGCTGCAGCGCCTGACCGTTTCCTACGCCCAGGAGCTTCTGGACGCAGGTATGATGAGCGGCGGCATGGTGCCGAAGCTCAACAGCTGCCTGGATGCCATCCGGGCCGGCGTTTCCAGAGTCGTGATCCTCGATGCCCGGGTACAGCATACAATCCTTCTGGAAGCAGTCTCCCGCCAGATGATGGGCACCGTCATCGAACCGGACCCGGAGGAAAAATAAAAATTTACAATATCAATGCCATCCAGAGCATCAACGCTCTTCATGCCAGATATGCAAAAAGGCCTTGCCGCACGGGGTTCTTCCCACCGGCAAGGCCTTTTTGCATAAAATGTGGCTTACACGATATTGCCTCTTGGGCATTGTTTTCTGGTTATGGGCGCTTATCAGGACCGTAGTCTCCCAGTTCCATGGGCTTTAAGTCCGGGGCGATGATGAAATCACAGGCGGTGATGTTCCTCAGCTCATCCACGGAGATATTATCCCGGATCTCTTTCAGGTACATCTTTCCGTCTTTAATGTGCATGACGCAGCACTCTGTCACGATATAATCCACCACGCCCAGGCCGGTCAGCGGGTAAGAGCATTTTTCCACGATTTTCGGGGAACCGTCTTTCGCGCAGTGGGTCGTAGCTACAATCACGGTCCGTACACCGGATACGATATCCATGGCGCCGCCCATGCCCGGATGCTTGCCCGGCATAGCCCAGTTGGCAAGGTCACCGTTGCAGGCTACCTGGAGGCACCCCAGGACAGATGCGTCAATCCTGCCGCTCCGCATCATGGCAAAGGACATGCACACATCAAACGTGCAGGCACCCTTTACCGGAATGACTTCTTCCCCTGCGGCGTTGCAGAAGCTTTCCACCTTACGGACGCCCTGGGATTCGGTTGCTACTTCGCCTACGCCCATCAGGCCGTTTTCTGCCTGGATCCAGACGCCTTCATCCACATAGTTGCTGCACTTGGTGGGGATGCCTACGCCCAGGTTCACGGTATCGCCTTTTTTGAAAAACCCGGCTACCCTGCGGGCAATAAATTCTTTCCTGCTCATATTATTTGTTTCGGACATTTTTTCCTCCTATATTTATCGTAAGGAAGGACCCGTTTCAGCGGGTGCCTTACGATGCACCATCCGCATTTCCAACACGAAATGCTTACGACAGGATCATGTCTACAAACACGCCCGGTGTCTTGATCCGGTCAATCCCGATCTCGTCAATCTCCATGATCAGGTCAGGGTCAACCAAAGTCTTGCTCTCGTTCATAGCCATGACCGGGTTTGCATTTTCGCTGGTGCCATGATAGGAAAGGTTACCCAGCGGGTCCGCACAGCGGCAGCGTACCAAAGAAAGGTCTGCCGTAATTGCCGTCTCCAGCATGTACTTTTTCCCGTTAAATTCCTTGATGTCTTTGCCTTTTTCCACACCGGTCCCCATCCCGGTGCCTACATAAAAGGCAGGGATGCCTGCCCCGCCGCAGCGGATCCTTTCTGCCAGCGTCCCCATGGGGCAGAACTCGATCTCCATCTTGCCTGCGTCGTAAAGCTCCATGGCTTCCCTGTTCCTTCCAGCATGGGCAGTGATCATCTTGTCGATGACTTTGTTATGGACCAGCTTGCCGATGCCAAGCCCCGGCAGGGAGGAATCCATGGAAATTGTAGTCAGGTGGCGTACGCCGCTTTCCAGGATCAAATCTACCAGGTGCTCCGGCGTGCCATGGGCACCGAACCCGCCAATCATGATGGTCTGCCCATCCTTGAACTCACGGATGATTTCATCCGCCGAATAAAGTTTTCCTAAACGTTCCACTCTTATTACTCCTTCATTTGCGCATTCTGAAGTATGCATGTTATTAAATTAACATTATAAGTTCTATAAACATTAATCTTACAAAGTTATTATAGCAAACTGCCCTGGCTATCTCAACGAAGTCGGGCGCATACGGTCCCTCCTATACCTATTTTTCTAAATTTTTTTCGAAATGGCGTCCTTGCTGTTCCTGTGCCCGCTGTCATCCCGTTTCCCGCAATACTTCATGCTGGCGGCAGCACATCTTCCAGGCATTTCTTCCATTTCCAAGCGCGTCCTCCGGATGTCCATGGCATGCTGCCGCCCGCTCATCCCGTTCCTGCTTCTTCCTTGTTTTTTGCATAAAAAAAGACATGCCCAGGCAGCTCCCATGCATCTTCCCACCGGTTGCCCGGAAAGAGGCATCTGCCGCCGAAGGCATATCTTTTCTTTTTCTTTGTGCAAAAAGCTGTGCGTACAGCCCGGCTTTGGAAAAGCCCTTTATAAAACTGCAGGCGCACATTTTTCATTTACAAACCCATCATGGCGAAGACTTGCGGCTGGTGGCTTTCAGCCTTGCCATAGCCCTGGCAAGGGATGCCCTGGAATGATAATATTCCCGGACGCTCTGCCGCTCTCTCATGTGCTCCTGGGCACGGTCCGCAGCTTCCTGCGCACGGACACGGTCAATGTCTTCCGGCCGCTCCGCGCTCTCCACCAGGATGGTCACCTGGTTGTGGATAATCTCGATAAACCCAAGGCCGGTAATCGCTTCCCGCTCTTCCCCGCCCGGGATCTTAAACTTCACGACGCCGTCTGTCAAGGCGATTACCATGTTTTCATGGTTGGCCAGCACCTGCTTATCCCCGTCATACTGGGGGACCGTCACGCTTTCCGCCGGCCCGTCGTAAAACACTTTATTTGCTGCCAGGATTTTCAGGGAAAATTGGTTCATAGATTATGCCTCGCTCTTTTCCAGCTCGTCTGCCTTCTTCTTGACGTCCTCGATGGTGCCCACGTTAAAGAAAGCATTTTCCGGATATTCATCCATCTCACCGGAAATAATGGCCTGGAAGCCCTTGATTGTATCTTCCAGTGGTACATAAACGCCCTTTACGCCGGTAAACTGTTCTGCCACATGGAATGGCTGGGACAGGAAACGCTGGATCTTCCTGGCACGGAATACCAGGTTCTTATCCTCGTCGGACAGCTCTTCCATACCCAGGATCGCGATGATATCCTGGAGTTCGTGGTATTTCTGCAGGATTTCCTGTACTTTACGGGCTGTCTCATAATGCTCCTCGCCTACAATGTCCGGTTCCAGGATACGGGACGTGGACTCCAGCGGGTCAACAGCCGGGTAAATACCCTGTTCTACGATCTTCCTGGAAAGTACCGTGGTGGCATCCAGGTGGGTGAAGGTAGTAGCCGGTGCCGGGTCGGTCAGGTCATCGGCAGGCACATATACGGCCTGGACGGAAGTGATGGACCCGTCATTGGTGGACGCGATACGCTCCTGCAGCTCGCCCATTTCCGTTGCCAGGGTCGGCTGGTAGCCAACGGCGGAAGGCATCCGGCCAAGGAGGGCGGAAACCTCAGAACCTGCCTGGGTGAAACGGAAAATGTTATCGATGAAAAGAAGCACGTCCTGCTTCTGCTGGTCACGGAAATATTCTGCCATGGTAAGGCCGGTTTCCGCTACACGAAGACGGGCGCCAGGGGACTCGTTCATCTGCCCGAATACCAGGGCCGTCTTCTTCAGTACGCCGCTCTCTCCCATTTCATTCCAAAGGTCGTTTCCTTCCCTGGAACGCTCGCCGACACCGGTGAAAATGGAATAGCCGCCGTGCTGGGTCGCAATATTGCTGATGAGCTCCTGGATCAGCACGGTCTTGCCTACGCCGGCGCCGCCGAACAGCCCGACCTTGCCACCCTTTGCGTAAGGTGCCAGAAGGTCTACGACCTTGATGCCGGTCTCCAGGATTTCTGTTGCCGGTTTCTGGTTTTCAAAAGCAGGCGGCTCCCTGTGGGTATCCCACATCGGGGCATCTTCGATGGGCTCTTTGCCATCGATGGTCTCCCCTAATACGTTAAACAGCCTGCCCAGTGTTTTTTCTCCTACCGGGGTCTGGATGCCATGTCCAGTAGCGGTTACCGGCATATCCCGGTAAAGCCCTTCGCTGGCGGAGAGCATAAGGCAGCGGACGATATGGTTCCCGATCTGCTGCTCCACTTCCATGACACAGTCTTTATCATCAATTTTGACGTGCAGGGCTTCCCGGATTGCCGGCAGTTCTTCTCCCTCGAAGGAGACGTCCACCACGGCTCCCTGCACCTGTATGATTTTTCCTGTACTCAACTGAACGCCTCCTGAATTCTGACGTTTTATATCGTAAGGAGGGACCCGCTTCAGCGGGAGGATTCCTTGCGATGTACTAGCCGCATTGCTCTATGTCATCGCCTGTAAGTCGATGACATAGAGCAATTTGGAATGCGGCGCCTGTCCTTTTATGATTTCTTCTGCCTCTTCTGTGCGTTGGCGCCGGCAACCACTTCCGTTATCTCCTGGGTAATGGCTCCCTGCCTTGCACGGTTGTAAGCAATCTCCAAATCGGAGAGCATTTCTTTCGCGTTATCGGAAGACGACTTCATGGCCATCATCCTGGCATTATGCTCACAGGCATCCGCCTCGACGAAAGCACCGAACAGATAACCTGTCATATAAACCGGCACGATCTGTTCCATGAACTTATCCGGACCCGGGTCAAAGGTAAGCCCCTGGTGGATAATGTCAGAGCTGTCATCCACGGAGTACTTTGATTTCTCGATGGGCAGGAGCTTGAAACGCACGACATTTTCCGTCATGGCGTTTACCATACGGGTATAAACCATATAAAGCTCGTCAATCGTCCCATCCAGGTAATCCCCGATCAGCTCTTCGGTCAAAAGGCGGGCACGGCTCAAAGTAGGGTTCTGGCCTACATATTTCAGGTGCCGGTCCACGGTATAGCCCTTTTCCAGCATATAGTGGTATCCCACTTCGCCCAGGCAGTAAAGCCTGTGGTGCGGATGGGCTGCCAGGTGCTCTTCATAGGATTTCAGGATATTGTGGTTATATGCCCCGGCAAGCCCTTTATCGCCGGTAATGACGACATAGCCTGCTTTCCTGTCTTCTTCCTTGATCTCTGTCCTGGGATAAAATTTTCCCTTTGCCTTCGGGTCCAGCTGGATGATACGGACCATTTCCAGCTGGAGGGTATCAAAGAACGGCTCTGTTTCATAGAGCATCTTTTTTGCTTTTTTCATCTTTGCCGAAGAAATCATATACATGGCGCTGGTGATTTTCAGCGTGTCACGGATGCTCTTCATCCGGTCCTGGATTTCCTTCGTACTTGCCAAAGGTGCCCAACTCCTTTCTTTATGGCTGCGCCGGCCCTGCTACGTCCTTTGCAGCTTCTTTCTTCGGTTCTTCCGGACGGAATCTTTCAAGCCCTTCTTTTGCCGCTTTTACAATCTGGTCCACCAGCTCGTCTGTGATGGCTTTCTTTTCATCCAGCTCCATGCCGATCTGGACATAGGAAGTATCCAGGTAATCCAGCAGCTGTCCCTGTACCTTCTTGATATTGGCCTTGGGCACATCATCAAAGAGCCCATGGGTAGCCATGACCAGCGTCATGACCTGCTGGTGCATAGACATAGGCGAAGATACCGGCTGCTTCAAAAGCTCCATGACGGCAGCGCCGTGTGCCAGCTGTGCCTTGGTCTCATCATCCAGGTCAGATGCGAACTGGGTGAAGACTTCCATCTCCCTGTACTGTGCCAGGTCGATACGGATACTGCCGGCTGACTTCTTCATAGCCTTTGTCTGGGCAGCGCCGCCGACTCGGGAAACGGAAAGCCCGACGTTTACGGCTGGCCGCTGGCCGGAATAAAATAGGCTGCTTTCCAGGTAAATCTGCCCGTCGGTAATGGAAATGACATTGGTGGGGATGTATGCGGATACATCGCCGGACTGGGTCTCGATAATCGGCAGTGCCGTAATGGACCCGCCGCCTTCCTTGTCAGACAAGCGCGCGCAGCGCTCCAGAAGCCTGGAATGCAGGTAGAAGACATCGCCCGGGTAAGCTTCACGTCCAGGCGGCCTCTCCAGCAGCAGGGATATTGCACGGTATGCCACGGCATGCTTGGACAAATCGTCATAAACGATCAGCACGTCCTTCCCCTGGTGCATAAAATATTCTGCCATGGAAGTGGCAGCATATGGCGCAATATACTGCAGGGATGCCGGGTCAGAAGCGGTGGAGGAAACGATGATGCTGTAATCCATGGCATCATGTTTCTGCAGGATATCTACTACCCTGGCCACGGTAGATGCTTTCTGCCCGATGGCGGTATAAATACAGATTACATCCTTGCCCTTCTGGTTCAGGATCGTATCTGTCGCGATGGATGTCTTGCCGGTCTGGCGGTCGCCAATGATCAGCTCCCTTTGGCCGCGGCCAATCGGGAACATAGAGTCAATGGAAAGGATGCCTGTCTCCAAAGGCGTATCCACCGGCTGCCTGTCTACAATGCCGGGGGCCGGATTTTCTACCGGGCGGTAGCCGGATTCCTTGATCTCTCCCTTTCCGTCAATAGGCTCTCCCAACGCGTTAATGACACGGCCAAGGAAAGCGTCTCCCACAGGGATGCCTGCCTTTTTCTTGGTCCTGGCCACCTTCATGCCTTCGTGGATGCCGATGTCCCTGCCAAACAGGATAATCCCGATTTCATTCTCACGGATATCCTGCACCATGCCTTTTACGCCATTTTCAAACTGCACGACCTCGCCATACATGGCATGGTCAATGCCGTAAACGGTCACAATCCCGTCGCCGACGAAGATAACCTCGCCCACTTCACGGTCTTCTACGACCTTGTCAAAATTTTCAATTTCACTTTTAATGATGGAGATTATCTCGGTTGCATCGATTGCTCCCAACCTCATCACCTCCTGATAATCCGCTGTTTCAATCTTCTCAGCTGGTTCTGGTAGCTGGCATCATATTCATGCCCGGGGCATTTCATGATGTAGCCGCCTAATATACTGTCATCCCGCTCCTGGCGCCAGATAAATTTTTTCGAACGGTACCGCTCTTCCAAAACCTTCTGCATGGCGGCACGCCCTTCCGGGGTATCCTCGCCCACATGGATGATGACGGCACGCACAATGCCTTCCTTTTCATCCATAAGCTGCTGATAACCGTCCATGATTTCCTCCGCGTGGACGATCATGCCGATACGGCACATTTCCTGCAGGAAATGCTTCATCAGCACGGAAAAGCCGCCTTTGTCCATAATGGTCCCCACCAGGTGTTCCTTGGTTTTTTCGGAATAGGTGGGGGTTGCCAGGACCTTGTCCAAAACCAGGGAACTGTGGAACAGCTCTTTTACTTCCTTTATCTCTTCTTCCGCAATGTCCAGCTGCATAAGGACTTTCGAGCAATTAAGAATTTCCTGCGTCATCTGCTCCACCTGATTCTATAATCTTCTGCGCAGCAAGCACTGCCAGGTTTGCGATCTGCTCCTTGGCATCATCCTCCGCCTTCTTCTGGGCAGCCGCAATCTTTGCGTTCTCCCTGTCAAAATAGCGTTGCGCTTCTTTCTGCGTCTCTTCCAGCTTCCTGGCCCGTTCTTCCTCTGCCTTTGTTTTTGCATCGGCAAGGATCCGGTTAGCCTCTTCGTCTGCCTCGGAAAGCTTTTTCTGGTAGCTCTCCTTCATGGCATCCGCTTCCTCTGTGCTCTTTTGAGCCTGGTCAAACTGGTCCTTGATCATGGCATCCCTTTTATGGATCACGTCCATGACCCGCCCGAACAGGAATTTACGGAAAATGGCATACAGAATCAGGATATTGATGATGGTAAATAAAATATCCCATAAATTGAAATGTAACATCTCAAATCCTCCTCCTGCTTGTCCCGTAACACATTATCCGAGCATCAGGATGATCAGCAGTGCGGTTACGAAACCATAAATAGCGGTTGCCTCTGCCAGGGCGCATCCTAAAAGAAGGTTTTTGGTGATGGCGCTGTCTGCTTCCGGCTGCCTTGCTACTGCTTCTACTGCGGAACCTGTTGCCTTGCCGATGCCCATGCCGGCGCCAAGGCCTGTCAAAACTGCGATACCAGCGCCAATTGCGATGAATCCTGTTGCCATAATTCTTTTCTCCTTTTTCTTTCTAAATGAAGACTTTCTTTCTATATTAAATGTTCTATAAATGCCGCTTTCGCGGCAGGAATTGTTTGTCCTCTCTCCCAAAAGCTTAGTTGCCCATGGTGTCCCTCATGAACAGGGTAGTCAGGAACACAAATACAAAGGCCTGGATCAGGCCGTCGAAGAAATCAAAATACAGGCTGCAGATGGCAGGCACGCCTACCGGCACAGCCAGCTTGATCAGTTCCATGATGACAAAGGACCCCAGCACGTTGCCGAACAATCGCATGCACAAGGACAATGGCCGGATGCCGATTTCCATGATATTGATCGGGGTAATAATCGCGATCGGTTCTGCAAGGCTTTTCAAATAACCCTTGCCGCCCCTGGCACGGACCCCGGCAGCCTCAATCAGGCAGATACTCATAAACGCCAGCGCTACTGTAACATTGATATCTTTTGTAGGGGGCGTGATGCCGATGACCCCGGTCAGGTTCGCGATGCCGATATAAAAAAGCACGCTGACCAGGTAAGGCACATATTGTTCCCCGCCCTCTCCGATGGTGTCTGTAAAGAAACCATAGATTTTCGAAATACACATCTCCAGCAGCAGCTGCCCTTTGGAAGGATCCTTGACTTTGAGGTTCCTGGTAAGCAGCAGGGAAATCACAAGTACAAACAGCATGATGCCCCACGTTACCACCACAGACTCAAAAACCGGTATGCCTCCGAATAGCGGGATCGTAAATACGGTATGGGTATTTAATTCCGCCGTCAGCTTCTCCACCAATCTTATCACCCGTCTTTCTTCAAATTGTATTAAATCAGGCTTGCATGCCCAATTCCCACCAATTATACTGACATTGTTCCCATATGTAAATAATAGATTTTATATGCACTTTATACCAAATTTATATATTGCACCTGCCTGGAACGGCGGTTTTCCGCCCTTTCCTGCAGGTTCCGAATTTTCATAAAAAATAATCCGGCAAGGAGGCTCCCTATGATCAACCTCGAATATTACCGCGTCTTTTTCTACGTCGCCCGGTGTAAAAGCTTTACCAAAGCGGCCGAAGTGCTGCATAATGCCCAGCCGAACATCACCCGGTATATCAACCTTTTGGAGCATGACCTGGGCTGCCGGCTGTTTGTCCGTTCCAACCGCGGCGTCACCCTAACGCCGGAAGGGGAAGGGCTCTATGAACAGGTCTCCCTGGCCATGGAACATATCTCCCTGGGGGAAAACCGGATCCTGCAGAGCCAGAACGCGGACAGCGGCCTGATCTCCGTAGGTGTCACGGAAACCGCCCTGCAGCTTTACGTGCTGCCCCGGCTGGAAAAATTCCACCAGCAGAACCCGGATGTGCGCCTGAAGCTTTCCCACCTGACTTCTCCTGACGTGATCGCTTCCTTAAAGAATTCCCTGGTCGAAATGGGAGTCATCACTTCCCCTGTGGAAATCGAGAAACCTTTAAAAAAGAAATCCCTGGGGTGCTTCCGTGAAATCCTGATTGGCGGATCCGGCTTCCGCTACCTGCAGGACCATCCTTTGTCCCTGCAGGAGCTTTCCCATCTGCCGCTGATCTCCCTGGAAAAAAATTCCGGTACCCGGCAGTTTTACACGAACCTGTTCCTGCAGAACGGGCTGCTTTTTAACCCGGATATGGAAATTGCCACCATCGACCAGATGCTGCCTATGATCGAGCACAACCTGGGCATCGGCTTTTTCCCGGAGAAAATGGCGGAAGACTCCATCCGTCTGGGGAAGGTCTTCGCCCTCCCCCTCCAAAAAAAAATCCCTCTCCGGGAAATCCTGCTGGTCACCGAGCAGCAGCGCCCGCTGAGTGCCATCTCCAAGCAGCTGGTTGCCTGCATGAAGGACCAGGCCATTTCCTGACCCAAAAGAGAGAAAGAGAGCAGATATCGCACTTTACTTGCGTTCCTGCCCTCTTTGACAATTAGTTATTGTATTCTTCTATTTTCCGATTTTCAACCAACACATTTTACAATGTGTCCTTCCCATTTTCCCCAAACTCCGGCATTTTTATGACATAGCCCTTAACAGATCCTGGGCAGCAGCTCGTTGCCCGGCTGCGGGAGGATCGTCTCCGCGCCGATGGAAGTGGTCATCAGTACCCTTCCCGGCTGGCGGTCCGTAATCTTCCCGATCTTTGTGGCACCTTCCGTATATTTCTGGCCGCGCAGCACTTCCAGTGCCTTGTCCGCTTCTTCTCCCGGCACGATGACCACCAGCCTGCCTTCACAGGCAAGGTACATAGGCTCCAGGCCCAGCATGCCGGTAACGCCCTGGACTGCCGGGTCCACCGGCACCTGGTCTGCCATAAGCTGTACGCCGACGCCGGATTCTTCCGCGATCTCATAAAGCACGGTGCCTACACCGCCACGGGTGGCATCCCGGATGACATGGACATCCGGCACTGCTTCCAGAAGGGCATGCACCGGGTTCCACAAGGGCGCGCAGTCGCTGGTAACATCCGCGTCAATGCCATACTCGTCTCTCTGCAGCAGGATAGTGCAGCCATGCCTGCCGATATCACCGGTTACCAGCACCGCGTCGCCCGGCTTTGCCAGAGCGCCGGAAGTCTCTACCCCGGGCAGGATCTCCCCTACGCCGGTAGTGGTGATAAAGACACCGTCACACTGGCCTTTTCCGGCCACTTTGGTATCGCCGGCTACCAGCTTCACGCCTACTTCGTCCGCTGTCCTTTCCATGGCAGCCGCGATTTTTTCCAGGTTGTCCAGCGGGAAGCCTTCCTCAATGACGAAAGCACAGGTCATATAAAGGGGACGGGCGCCCATGCAGCTTAAATCATTTACCGTGCCACAGATGCTGAGCTTGCCGATGTTGCCGCCCGGGAAAAATGCCGGCGATACGATAAACCCGTCGGTGGTCATGGCCATTTTTCCCTTAGGCGCCGGCAGCACAGAGGCATCATCCGCTGTAAAATACTGGTTTTCAAAATGTGCCCGGAATACTTTCTTAATCAGTTCCGATGTCTGCTTCCCGCCTGCACCATGTGCCAATGTCACCATATCTGTCATGATTCTCTCCAATCTATGCCATGCCAGGGATGCTGCGTGAACATCCTGAAAGCACGGCTTTTCTTTCCATTTCATTGCCCTTTGGCAATGAAGCAGACCATGCCTGCATATACAATGCGAAGCTTTCATACACGGTCTTTCTTGTTAACATTCTGCGACCATGACCGGACCTTCGCGCATATGCGGCGCGCTTTTTGATGGCATGGCCTTCCACATTAATCTTCTTTGTTATTATACAAATACCACGCGCTGCAGGCGCCTTCCGAAGACACCATGCAGGCGCCCACCGGATGCTCCGGCGTGCATGCTTTTCTGAAAAGCGGACACTGCCGGGGCGTAATCTCGCCCTTTAATACCGTCCCGCAGCGGCATGCCGGGTTGCCATGCCCCTGGATCGCCGGGATATCGTACTTTTTCCTGGCATCATAGTCCGCGTATTCCTCCCTGAGCCTCATTCCGGAAGCAGGAAGGACGCCGATACCTCTCCACTCCGCGTCTTCCGGCTCCATCATGTCTGCCACCATAGCCTGTGCTGCCGGGCTTCCCTCCGGGCGCACCACCCTGGGGTACGCATTGCGGAAGAACGGCTTTCCCTTCGGGAATTCCACCGCCGCAATCGCAAGGGCTGTCAGAAGCTCTTTCCCTGTAAACCCGGCGCAGACGCCGCTGACGCCTTCTTTGACCAGGTCCTCGCAGGCCTTGGTGCCGCTGATCGCGTGGACATGCCCCGGATAAAGGAACAGGTCCGTGGAATCCTTCATGGCATCGTAAGCCGCCGGCATAGTCTTATTGGCGGTCAAAAGGGAGAAGTTCGTAAGGTCGTCCCTCACCGCGTTCCTTACGGCGATGCAGCTGGAAGGCGTCGTGGTTTCAAACCCAACCGAAAGGAATACCACCTGCTCCTCCGGGTGCTCTTTTGCATATGCTTCCGCATCCGGCGGGGAATAAACGACTTTTACTTTCGCGCCCTTGCCCCTGGCCAGCTGCAGGGAAAGCTCTGTGCCCGGCACCCTTACCAGGTCGCCGAAGGTACAGACCGTACATCCCTTTTCCAAAGCCAGATAAACCGCCTCATCGATAAATCCCACCGGGGTGACGCACACCGGACATCCCGGCCCGGAAATCATCTGGATCTGCTCCGGCAGCATCTTCCGGACGCCCTGCCGGAAAATTTCATGCGTATGGGTGCCGCAGACTTCCATGATCCGGAAAGAGGGCCCGTCATACTCCGCCAGGATCTTTTTGGCTTTTTCCAGTCCGTCCATTATAAATCCTCCAAAAGGCTGTCTGTTTCATCCTCGTCATCATCGGTAATCTTTGCGATAGCTGCCCCGGCATGGACCATGACATAGTCTCCCGGGTCCAGGTCCTGCAGCAGTTCCGCGGAAACTTCCCTTCGGGCGCCTTCCGCGTCTACCAATGCGACCCCGTCCTGTACGCTGATGACTTTAGCTGATAACCCTACACACATTTCTTTATCCTTTCTCATGCTGTATTTTTCCTGCATGGTGATTCCTGGTTTATGTCATCGCCTGGCAAGGCGGTGACGCTGGCCGCGCCCTCACGCGAAGCGTGATCTTTTATGGCGCGGCTCTCCTTATGGACGATTGGGAATACGGTGCCTGTCCTTATGGCTCATCCCCTTATGCGCCTGTGCTTCTATTATGGCACGAATTTCATAACTTTCTTAAATATTCCATGGCATATACCGCCTGGCCCAGGGCAATCCCGCCATCATTGGGCGGTATCAAGTGGTGCCGCAGTACTTCGATGCCTTCTTTTTCCAGCGCCTCCTGCACCGTCCGCAAAAGGAGCCGGTTCTGGAAAACGCCTCCGGAGAGGGCTGCCACGCGGATCCCTGTCCTTTCCGAAATCTCCAGGACGCTGCTGCAAATCATCTGCGCCAAAGATTCATGGAAAGCATATGCCATTTTTCCGACAGCCTCGCCATATGCAGCCTCTCCAGCCATGGTCTTTCCAACTGCAGCCTGCCCGTCTGTACCACTTCCATGTGCAGCGGTTTCATTCGAAGCGTTTCCATCGGCTTCCTTTCCTTCTGCAGCCTGCCCGTCCTTCCGGAAGGAAAGGGCCTGCTGTACAAGGCTGTCCACCAATGCATCCGTAGGAAGCAGGAGGAAATCTTCTGCACCTATGCGGTCCCCGCCATTTTCCAAAGCATACCCGTTCTCCCTGTCATCCTGCGCGGTTCCTGCTTGAAGTTCTTCCTGGACATTAAGCTGTCCCGCCGGACCCGCCCCGGAAGGGGTACATTCTTTTTTCCGGACTCTGGGGCTGCAGCAGCAAAGCCCTGTGAGAGACTGACGGGCATTTTCCGGGCCGCCGGCTTTTTCTTCATATTCCAATGCCCGGTACATCAGCGCTGTGGAAGCCTCCCCTTCAAAGGTGGACGCCTTCCGGATGCCCAGAATCGCGCTGACGCCGTCGAACAGCCGGCCCGCGCTGGTGGAAAAGACGCTGTTGATCTTTTTATCTGCCATGAGGAACTGCATTTTGACCGCCGTTTCATCCGCAAGCCCCAATGCTTTCGCCATATCCAGCACTTCTGCCCTGGCTGATTCAGGAGGACGCCCCTCCTGCTTTGCCTTTTCCTTTTCCAAGCCATACAGCATGGAAACCGCGATGCGCCAGCCTTCCTTGGAAGAAGCATCGCCGCCACACTGCAGGAACGGCACGATAGAGCCTGCCCGGGTAAATCCTTTCCGGTCCGCCACCAGCAGCTCGCCGCCCCAGATGGTGCCGTCCGTGCCATAGCCGGTACCGTCAAAAGAAACGCCGATCACCGGGTCCTCCCGGTCGTTTTCCGCCATGCAGCTTAAAATATGGGCATAGTGGTGCTGCACCTTGACCAGGGGGAGGTCCCGCTCCTTCGCGATTTTTTCCGCCACAGCCGTGGAATTGTAGCGCGGATGCAGGTCACAGGCAACAGCCTGGGGCTCCATTTCCAGCAGGGTCTCCATCCGCTCCTCGGATTCTTCCAGCGCTTCCACCGTGCGCAGGTCTGCCAAATCTCCCACGTAACTGGATGGGTAAAACAGGCTGTTTTTTCCCATGCAGAAGGTGTTTTTCAGCTCCCCGCCGATGCCCAGCACGCTGCCTTCATAAGGTTTGGACATCATCACCGGCAGTGGCGCGTAGCCCCTGGACCTGCGGATCATATAAGGCTCCCCTTCAAAGAAGTCCATCACCGTATCGTCGGAGCGGATCCGGATCTTCCTGTCATGGGAAAGGATTAAGTCGCAGAACCCGGACAGCATCTCCAAGGCATCCTTGTCATCCCTGGCAATGGGCGCGCCGGAAACGTTGCCGCTTGTCATCACCAGGGAATCCGACACCTCTATGCCATCCGGATAGGAAAACAGCAGAAGCTGCAGCGGCGCGTAAGGAAGCATGGAACCAACATAGGGGTTGTCCGGCGCCACCAATGGTGACAAGCGTGTGCCCTGTTTCTTTTTCCGAAGAAGCAGGATGGGTTTCTGGTGCCCGGCCAGGATTTCCATCTGCGCCGGCGGGATCTCGCACTCTCTCGCCGCCACTTCCTCATCCCGGAACATCACCGCAAAAGGCTTTGCCGGACGGTGCTTTTTCTCCCGGAGCCTTGCCACCGCTGCGTCATCCGCCGCGTTGCAGGCCAGGTGGAACCCGCCGATCCCCTTTACCGCTACAATGCCGCCCTCCGCCAGGACTTTCCTGGCTTTGGTGATGGCTTCCCTGCCCCGGACGCCTTCTTCTCCCAGGATATAAACCGTAGGCCCGCAGTCATTGCAGCAGACCGGCTGGGCGTCATAGCGGCGGGAGGCCGGGTTTTCATATTCTTCCCGGCAGGCGGGGCACATAGGGAATTCCTTCATGCTGGTGCGCTCCCTGTCATAAGGCAGGGCATCGAGGATCGTAAGCCTCGGGCCGCAGCAGGTGCAGTTGATAAACGGGTGCAGGTACCTGCGGTTATCCGGATCATAAAGCTCTTTTTTGCATTCCTCGCAGACCGCGATATCCGGAGAGACAAAAATCTCGCCCTTGGTCTTTTCGCTGGTAATAATCGAAAAATCCGAAAACCTGCGGTGCACCTCATCCACCATGCCCAGGTCTTCCACTTCCATCTTGATGACGACGGACCTGGCAGGAGGCGCCTCTTTTAAAAGCTGACGGAATTTTTCCAGCTGGCCGCTCGTCCCTTCCGCAAAGATCTCCACATACGGTCCTTTGTTGGAAACGCTCCCGGTCACCTGTGCCGTATGGGCATGACGGTCCACGGTGGGGCGGAACCCCACCCCCTGCACGATGCCATATACACGAATCTGCTGTTCCAAAAGCTGTCCCATTTTACTGTCCCGCTTCCTTCTTCCCGGAAAGCGCGAACTGGGTGATGGGTAGGAATGCCCCGTCCCAGCCGCGCATCATTTTCAGAAGCACTTCGTCCCCCAGCACCAGGTCGAATTTTTCTTCCTGCACCAGGCGGATAAAGTCATCTTCTTCTTTTAAGGACAAGTCCCCTTCCCGCGCAAGGCCCGGCAGCATGGAGAACCAGCTGGCCACCCGGATTTCTGCCTTAGGGCTGCGTTTTTCCAACTCTTCGCGAAGGCTGTTTCCCAGGACCTGCTGCTGCACCACCAGGATTTTTTCCGCCTTCTCTATGGCTTTTTTTATGCTGCTTTTC
>CADBRV010000012.1 GCA_902797185.1 uncultured Lachnospiraceae bacterium | reverse complement strand
TGCCGGTCTCCTGGGCTAGGTGCCGGTTTTCTGAATCCGCCAGCTAGTCCCAGGCGTCTTCTGCCCTTACCAGGTCCCGGAAAATCTGCCCATTAAAAAGATCATGATGCACAGATGGAGCACCACAAAAAGGGGCACTGTCACCGTGAATTTTTTATGCCTTGTCTTATGGTGGTAAATCCGCATGGCGGCATATCCGCCAAAAGCGCCTCCGGCTATGGCAAGCCCCAGCAGCGCGTTTTCCGAAACCCGCCACATCCGGCGCTGCGCCTTATATTTATCCGCAAAGTATACGATGTATGCTGTAACGTTTATCATCACATAATACGCAAACAGCAGCCTTGGCAAACTAAATTCTGCCTGCATAATATACGCCTTTCCTGTTTTTCCTTCTCTGGTTCCTGCGCCTTTTCCCGGCTTTCCTCCACTTTCCAGCGCCTTTTTGCGCACCTCTGTGGCTGCTCCTTCGCCTTCCCGTGGCTTTCCGCGCACCTCAACAGCCGCTATTGCGCCTTCCCGAGGATTTTTGCACACCTCCCCGGCCGCTCTTTCGCCTTCCCGCCCTTTCTTTACTGTCCTGTAGAATCCGTGCCGGTATCCGAAGTATCGGAAGTGTCCGAAGTATCAGAGGTATCGGAAGAGCCCGAATCATCACGGTACATATACTGCTGCAGGAGGGCCTGGTTCGCCGAAAGGTCCGGAACCAAGACTTCTGCCCCGCTGCTTAACGCTTCCGGTGTATAGGTCCCATCGCCCGGGATCAGGTAAGAATTGGAATTAAGCTTATATCCTCCGAGGGTCAGTTTGTATGCCAGGTCCAAAAGCTCGCCCTGCCTCATATCGGTAGTAATGGACGGCATGACTTTGGCCAGGATCAGCATCATGGAAACCGGGTCCTTATGCAGGACTTTCTTATAAATAGCGTTCAGCACTTTTCTCTGCCGGCCGGTCCTCTCCCAGTCGGAATTGCCGATATACCTGGTCCGGGAATAAGCCAGGGCCTGCTGGCTGGTCAGGTTGTTGGTCCCTTCCACCAAGTCCCAGTCCTCGGTGGTGACGCCGTCCACCAGCCCGGTATTATTTTCATTCAGGTACTGGGCTTCTTCCGCGGTCAGGTCGATCTTCACGCCGCCGATACTGTCAATAATGGACATGAAGCCGTCAAAATTGACCTCCACGTTGGCATCGACGGTGATGTCAAAATTCTGCTCGATGGCGTTATCAATCATGCTGACACCGCCCACCGCGTAAGCGGCATTGATTTTATCCATCCCGTAATCCGGGATCTGCACGTACATGTCACGCATGATGGAAATCAGCGTGACCTTCTTCGTCTTCTTATTGATAGAGCACAGGATCATGGAGTCGGACCTGGCACGCTCTTCGCCGGGCCTTGCATCCTGCCCGATGAGCAGGATATTTTTTACCCCATCATCCCAGTCATCGGCAACCTCTTCCGTGGTTTTAAGCCCCATGTCGTCAGAACGCCCTACTTCGCTTAATGCGTAAAAGCCCAGTCCGGCAATCACGGCAATAAAAAGCAGGATGGCTATGATAATCGCAAGGATGATTTTTTTCTTTCTTCCTTTTTTCTTTTTCCGGAAAGAGCCATTCCCACCGGAAGATATTCCGGAGCGGTGCTTTTTCCTGCTCCCCCGCTCCTCTTCCTCATAATAGGGGTCTATCTCCGCATAGCTTCTGCGACCCTCATAACCTCTGCGACCGGAAGACGTCCCAGATGGCCTTCGCCGCCCATAGGAATCCCCGGCAGCAGAAGACATGTCCGAAGAGTGCCTGTTTCCGTATGCGTCATGGCTTCCGGAAGTACTCCTGTTCTCATATGCATCCCGGCTTCTGGAAGAGCCCCTGCTCCCATACGCGTCCCGGCTTCCGGTGGAACTCCTGCTCCCATAGGAATCCCGGCTTCCGGCGGAACACCTGCTCCCATAGGAATCCCGGCTGCTGGAAGAGTTCCTGTTCCCATACGCATCCCGGCTGCTGGAAGAGTCCCTGCTCCCATACGCGTCCCGGTTTCCGGTAGAGCTCCTGCTCCCATACGCGTCCCGGCTTCCGGTGGAACTCCTGCTCCCATAGGAATCCCGGCTTCCGGTGGAACTCCTGCTCCCATAGGAATCCCGGCTTCCGGTGGAACTCCTGCTCCCATAGGAATCCCGGCTGCTGGAAGAGCCCTGGCCGGCCCTGTGGCGGGAAGAACGGGATGGATGCCTTTTGCCTTCCCATTCCGTCCAGTCCTCCTCGTAAAGATCGTCCAATCCATCCTCATATCCCGCGCTTTTTCCTGACGTTCTGCCGGATTTCCCGCTTTCATATATTTCCTGGATCGAATCCACATCGATCCCGTTGACCTTCCGTCCTCTTCGCGAATTACCCATAAAATGCCTGTATCCTTGCTTTTCTTACAGCCCCTCAATCGTTTTTATGCATTATTATACCATACACTGCCCTTTTACGAGGAACCAATTGTCCTCCCTGCCTGATTCATGCGATGTATGGCAGCCTGGAGCATAGTTTCTCACCGGCTATCAGCCATCGAATACTCATGCAGGCACGGTTTCCAGTCCCTGCCCCATTGCATAAAAAAGCCCCGCAGCGCTGCTGCGGGGCAAATGAGGATAAGAAAGTAATGAGTGTCTTACAAGTTTGTAGTATCTGTACTGCATTTCTGCAGGGTCTTTTCAGGGTTTTTCAATTATTCTATTTCAGGTTTTTTACTAATACATCAAAGCGGGCTTTGCTGCCGGTCCTTTTGGGACCGGCATAAGGCCGGCCTTCTCACCGCCTTGTGGCAGTGCTAATAAAGGGAGATTATATCAAACAACAGGTACGTCATCCTTCAATCTGGATATAGTGGGAAGCATCTACCACATCCTGGTCCTTCTTCGGGATCGATACAGTCAGGACGCCATCCTTAAATGCGGCCTTGATGTCTTCTTCCTTGACATCGTCGCCTACGTAGAAGGACCTGCTTGCCTTGCCATAGAAGCGTTCACGGCGCAGGTATTTGCCTTCGTCTTCCTTGGGCTCTTCCTTCTTTTCTGCAGATACGGTAAGATAACCGTTCTTAAGCTCTGCCTGGATGTCATCTTTCGAATAGCCTGGCAGGGACATCTGCAGTTCATAGTGGTCTTTATATTCCTTAACGTCAGCACTCATAGCTGCCTGTGCTGCACGTGCGCCGCCATCCCAGAAGGACGGGGTGAAGAAATCATCATCAAAGAAATCATCAGTAAAATCATGGTTCAAAATGCTTGGGAATAACATAATATATACCTCCTTTAATGCCGCCCTCCGGGTCTTCCGGATGCAGGCTGGATAATTTGCTTTTTCAAACTTAAGGATTTTGGGGAACCATCCTTTTCTTTCTGTCCCCTCCCTTTGTTCTATACGTAATATAACACTTGCTGTTAGCACTGTCAATAGTTGAGTGCTAATTTTTTTAAAAATTTTTGGAGCCCTTTCCAGGCTCCAAATCCTTTCCATGATAAATTTTCTTCTTTCCCAATCCGCTTATAGGTCCTTTAAAAGTGCCTGTTTTTTCCCAGATGTTTTATCCTTTTCCCAAAATGCAGGATTCCTTTCCCTAGGTAATAGATTTTTCCCACATGTCTTACTTCCCTTAGAGCCTCGTTTTTTCTCGGCGTAATGTTTTTCTCTAAGAGCCTCATTTCTTTTCCCAAAGCGCATCGAATTCCAGGTCGCCGTGTACGCCGGAAGGCACTTCCACCTTCTGAGGGGTGTAATAAACCTGCCGGGCCGCCCCTCCTATGCCTGGCATGCCCAAGCATTCCAGGGTATCCTCATCCATGCTCCAGCCTCCAAAACGATATCCCGCTTTCTTCGGCGTCCCCAGCTGGAAGGAACCGGTTTCTACCGTATAAGAAGTACGTTCCCCGGACAGGGTGCCGCCATCTAAAGCATACTGGATCAAATAAGAAACGGCTCCTCCCTCCGGGAAGGAATATTCCTCTGTCTTTTCTTCCAAATCCAAGCAGATCTTCCGGTAGATTTTCCAATACGTCCCCGCATCATAATGAAGGCCGTCTATCGTTTCATAATCTCCGGAAACCGTATCATAAGTATCGATATAAAGCACATCATCCGGCAGAAGGTCCTGCATCCGCCGGTTAAACTCCTTGATTTCCTGGTTATCCAGCATATAGGTGCCTTGATAATAAGGGGACTGGGGGCTGCCCACCGGGTTTACGGAAACATATGCCGTATTCACTCCTTTTTCCTCCCATTCCTGGGCTTTTTCCCCTATATAGGAAGCATATTTTTCTGCCTGGCCTTCTACCTTGCAGTCATTTACCCCCATCAGGAAGACCACGTCCGTATTTTCATCCAGGTAATCCTCGATCCTTGGAACCGCTGTGGAAACCATCCAGTCATAGCCGGTGCCAATCTTTGCCTCCCAGCACTTTTCTCCTATGCCAGCCCGTGAATCCTCATCACCGCTGCTTAACTGCGACACTTCCCCGCTGGTGCTCACGCCGCCTATGGTCTCATACATATGCACCGTCCTGGAGTCACCTACAAAAATGATTTTTCTTTCATTCTGCGCAAATACCGATTGCGGGAACAAAAAGCACAGCATGATGGCGGATAATGCAACGGGCAGGGCAAACGCCGCCTTGGCCCGGTATTTTCTTTTTCTTTTTCCCATACCTTTCCTATCCCATGCCATTTTGCAAACGGCAGGTTTAACCCAATATCTATCTTGTTACGGCCCGAAAATATCTGTCTCGCTACTGCCTGAATGCGCCTTTGGGCAGGCAGTGCCGGTCCAAAGGGAAATATCGCCAGCCCGCACACCGCTCCAGGCATAAAAAAGCTGCTGTGGGAAGCCCCTTTTACTGAAACTCCGGTAACTGGAGGGGCTTTCACTGCAGCAGCGTTTTCATACATCCCTAAAGCCTGTCCTTAAGCCTGTCCCCTTACAGGGAAGAAAGCGTCTGCAGGGCGTTCTTTTCTACAATGCATTTAAAATGTTCGGCATAATATGCCTCCGTTGATGCAGAGCAGAATTTCTGAACTGCGTATTCTGAAAATACGTTGCAGAGCTTGTTAAATTCCTGGGGTGTATGGGCCGACTTCTTCAGGAACAAATAATAGTTGCCATCCCTTTCATCCTTATAAAGGGTATTTTCTCCATGGTAAAAACCATCTACCACTTCCGCAGCCCTGGCAACAGCCGAAAGGTTCGGGAACATATAAAGCCTCGTCACTTCTGCCAAAGCTACAGCCGCTTTGGCAGCTGTCCTCTGGCGGTCAGGCTTTTCCCTGTTCTGCAGCTTTTCTTTTGCGGCAGAAAACAGGTTTAAAATGTCCGAAGCAGATTCCGCGCTGGCGCCATTTCCTTTGCCCTCCTGGGCGGATTCGCCATCCTGGGCGGTAAATCTTGAAAAGCGTGTATCCAGTTCATCCGGATTGTCCACTTTTGTGATAATCAGGATAATTCGTTCTGCGTTAACAGGAACGGCTTCAATCCGAAGCGGCATATCCTCCGCTTCAAAGCCGAAATCCTGGGAGGCGATACCCATCATGTCCCGGAACAGATCTTTTGCCTTGGTTGAACCATAGGCAAGCTCGCTGAGCTTGATTCCACGTTCTTCCAAGTCCTCTTTTGTCAATGTGCATCGAATCTGGTTCTCGTTAATCTTTTCGATCTTCATGCGGTCCTCCCTTCCGCCACGAACCGTGGCTATTAGTCAATCTATTATAAATGAAAAAGGATTCCCTGTAAAGAATGGGTTCCTCACGGCTGCCTCATTTCCAAGGTGTTACGGAAGCGATTGCCCGATACGCCAAGGACATAGGCGAAGCTATCTCGTTCCCCCTGTGCGTTGCAGAATCCCTTCGTATGCTTCAAAAGCCCATCCTATAACACCTTTGCATATATATTTCTATTTTTTTGAAAAAAAAGGAAAAAATCATGTAAAAAGCACTTGCAAATGTAAGGACCCTGGGATATAATAACTCTTGCATTGCGATATGCGCCATTAGCTCAGCTGGCAGAGCACCTGACTCTTAATCAGGGTGTCCAGGGTTCGAGCCCCTGATGGCGCATTTATTTTATAAAAATGCAGGCGTAGTTCAGTGGTAGAATACCAGCTTCCCAAGCTGGATATGCGGGTCCGATTCCCGTCGCCTGCTCTTTTTTATGCCCGGAAATGGTCCATGCCATTTCCGGGTTTTTGTTGTAAAAATGGCGTTATCAAAAGCAGAGCCGTTCCCTGCGCAAACCCGGCATGCGTCCTAACCCGCATGCTTTGCCATTTATTCAAGCGGAAAGGGGGCTTGGGACAAGCTAGCAATCGCTTATCCCAAGCCCCCTTTCCGCTTGATCTACATGAAGTTGATAAACAGGATTTAAAAAGAGGACCCCCGGCAATACACCGGAGGCCCTCAAACCCCAAACGCTACTTAATGTAAACTTTTCTTATCTAGAGATAATCATCCACGATCGGCTGCGTTTGCATCGCCCCATTTGAACATCGGGATGCAGAACAGAAGGCCGATACAAACAACTACTGCACACATGATCCATGCCTGCATTCCATGTCCGCTGGAAATCAAGTTGGACATAATCATTGCTGAGAATGCCATCGGAACCAGCTGGATGGAAAGAACGACACGGCTTGCGGTAGCATATTCCCTACGTCCGAATGCGAATGCAACAGATGCCGGGTTCATGGTCGGAACACCGCCGGTCATGCAGGCAACGCCGAAGCCCCAAAGGATAAGGAGCGGCACGTTGCAGGATCCGGTCTTTGCAACTGCGGATGCCTGGGAAGCAAGGCCGATGATCGGAAGGAACTCGGTAAGGCCTAACAGTACGCAGGCAATCGGGGTACCCAGCTTATCATCGATAACGCCGAAGAGGATGCTCATCGGGATACCTAAAATAGCGCCTACAGACAGCCATTTTGCTGCCTGGCCTACGAACAGGACCATGGCGCCGGCACCAGACAGGCCGCCCATGCCCTGGAACATTCCGCCCATAACGCCTGCTGCAACAGCGTCAGCGTTGGTGGCTGCCAGATAGCTGAACCATACAACCATGGCGGACATGCAGCTGTTGATGATGAAGTTGAAGCAGCCGAAGTTGATGATCATGACCCAGGTCTTGGAGCTCTTCAATACCTCGCCGACAGTAGCGACTTCCTGCTCGCCAGCCTGCTGCTCGGAAATAGGCGGGTGGTCTTCGCCATCCGGATACAGCCCTGCATCTTCCGGTGTATCTTTCATCATGGTTGCGGTCAGTAATGCGATCAGTGCCAGCACTACAGCGATGCCAATATAGAACGGACGATAGTCGCCGCCCAGTTTTGTAGAAATAACGGTCGTCATAACGGATGTACCGATGACAGAGAACAGCGGGGAACCCAGGGTGATGATACCAAGGATACGGCCCCTGTAACGGATGAACCAGTTGGACGCGAACATGAAGCCGGACAGCTGGAAGCACATACAAGTACATCTTACGATAAACAGGGAAACGGCATACAGCCAATAGCTGCCGACAACGGCTGCGCTGGTGGCTGCCTGGGAACCAACGGTAACACCGCTCAAAGTTGCAAGCCCGTTAGCAGCAGCAATGCCGCAGCAGCCGATGGCTGAAAGGATAATGCACGGTACCAGTGTCTTTTTAACACCGAACTTTACGAACATACTGCCATATACGAAAGACAAAATGATGCAGACCAGGTTGCCCACGGTAAGCGGTGCTGTCGTAGCGGTGGTATTCCATGCACTGAAGCCGTTGATGATATTGATCTGGTCGTTCTGGAGCCCGGAATACATAAAGTTGTATACGATTCCGAGGATACAGAAGACAATGACATATCTCCCGAACTTTTTGTTTCTAAACATACCTCTTCCTCCTAACTAGACATTTACATTAAGTTTGCTGGGTACATTATTGCACAATTTATCTAATTATTCAACATGTATATTATGCACAATTGACAATATTGAATCATCTGATTCACATTTTCTATCGTACTTTCAGTCAATTTTGACGAATTTTTATAGGAATTATACAGAAATAGTAGGTTTTATAGATATACATGCCATAATGGCATATTCCTGTAAAATCCGTGGAAAATACGCCGCGGTGCCCTATTTTCCCAGTGGCTCCGTACAGCCGCACCTGCTTGTTATGGGATCCCGGCATCTGCACCTCCTGCATGTACCCCCTGCCGTGCATTATCCGGGTGCAAAAAGGCTGCTGAACCCAGGGCAGCTTTTTCCAATAAAAAATTCCGTATCTCGGGAAACATTTTCCCAGCCAAAAAAAACTGCCGCACTTTAGCCGGCACCCCTTCCACCAAGCAGGCTTTCGCCCTGCGGAAGGGGGCCGCCGGAAGTACAGCAGGCTTTCCTATCATTTTATATCGTAAGAAGAGACCCGCGCCAGCGGGTGGATCCCTTACGATGCGGCAGCCGCATCGTCCTATGTCACCGCCTGGCAAGGCGGTGACATAGGACGATCGGGGATGCGCATCTGTCTGATCGCAATATCTTTTATTCCGTAAGCAGGTTCAGGAAGTCCCTGGTCCGCTGGTTGGCCGGATGGTCGATGACATCCTGTGGCCTGCCCTGCTCGATAATGTTACCGTCTGCCATGAAGACGACCCGGTCGGAGATGTCATGGGCAAACTGGATCTCATGGGTTACGATGACCATGGTCATCTTTTCTTTTGCCAGGTCCTTAAGCACCCGAAGAATCCCGGCGGTAAGCTCCGGGTCCAGGGCGGAAGTAGGCTCGTCGAAAAAGATGATTTTCGGGTTCATGGCCAGGGCACGGGCGATCGCCACCCTCTGCTTCTGGCCGCCGGAGAGCTGTCCCGGATAAGCATCTGCCTTATCGGAGAGCCCCACCTTTTCCAGGAGGACCATGGCTTCTTTCCGGACTTCCTCCTCATTCCTCTTCTGGGTCAGCACCGGGGAAAGCATGATGTTTTTCAGCGCCGTATAGTGGGGGAAGAGGTTGAAGTTCTGGAACACCAGCCCGAAGGACTGGCGGATCTTCCGAAGCTCGTCGCCGGAAGCATAAACCGCCTTTCCCCCTTCGTCCCTGACGGCATATTTTCCTTCATATTCCAGGCTGCCGCCGTCCATGGTTTCCAGCAGGGTGGCACAGCGCAGGAAAGTCGATTTGCCTGAACCGGAGGGTCCCAGGATGGAGACTACTTCTCCCTGGGCTACCTCCACGGTAATATCCTTAAGCACCTCGGTTTCACCGAAGGATTTTTTCAAATGGCTTGCTTTAAATAACATATCTGACATTTTCCCACCTCCCGCTTATTCAAAATAAGAAAGCTTCTTTTCCAGCCGTGCCATGACTGCTGCCACCAGCGCGTTGAAAATATAGTAAAACAGGCCTGCTACGAAAAGCGGCATCAGATTGGCATCCCTTGCCACGATCCTCTGGGCGATGGTGAACATTTCCGTATAGGCGATGGCATATGCCAGAGACGTATCCTTTACCAGCGTGATGACTTCGTTCGTCACCGGCGGCATGACACGCTTTACCATCTGCGGGAAAATAATATGGCGGAAGGTCTGCCCTCTGGAAAGGCCCAGCACCTGGGCTGCCTCCGTCTGGCCTGCCGGCACATTGTCGATGCCGGAACGGAAGATTTCTGCAAAGTATGCGGCATAGTTGATCGAGAAACCGATGATGACGGCGATGAACCGCCATTTATAAGAAAGGGTGGCTCCAAAGAGAATCGCCGGCCCGTAAAATACGACCAGAAGCTGCAGCATCAGCGGCGTGCCTCGAAGGATCGAGATAAAGATCCGCGCGATCCACTGCAGGACTTTGAACCTGCTCCTTCTGACAAAGGTAACCAAAAGCCCCAATGGCAGGGAAAACAAAAGGGTCAGGAAGAAAATGGCAAGGGTTGCCAAAAGCCCCTTCCCCAGCTGGCCGCAGATGCTCAAGCACCTCTGCCCGAAGCTTCCGGAATTCCCCTTAGCTGCTATGGCGGCACCGGATGCGGTGCTGTCTGAAGAAGCGTCGGCGGAAGAAGCCGCTTTCTCATCCGCAAAGTCCATGGTCATGGTATCCGCCAGGCAGACGCTGTCCGTCAGGCCCCATTTTTCCGCGATCTGGTCAAAGGTTCCGTCCTCTTCCATTTCATTCAAGGTCTTCTGCACCTGGTCCCTGAGTTCGTAGTTCCCTTTTTTAAAGCCGATGCCATACTGCTCAGAGGACACCTGCTCGTCCAGCATCCGGTATTTTCCCTGGCGCTGGGCGAGCTGGTACTGTGCCACGCCGATATCCATGCAGACCGCTTCCGCCATGCCGGAATCCATGTTCATGAAAGCGGTGTTATAATCCGCTACCTGCTGCAGGTCTTTAAAGGAATCCGCCAGCTCTTTGTTTTCCTCTGTGGCGTCATCCCCGGTGAATGCGGCAAGGGCGGAAGAATCGTTCTGCACGATGACGATTTTCCCCTCCAGGTCGGAAAGGGACTGGATGTCGGAATCCTCCGGCACTACCACCACCTGGGAATTGTCCACGTAAGGGGTGGACCAGGTGTAGTCATTTTCCCTGCCGTTCATCGTGAACCCGTTCCAGATACAGTCGATGTTGCCGCTGTTTAATTCCATATCCTTGGAATCCCAGTCGATAGGCTGCTTGACCAGCTTCCAGCCGTTGCGGTCACAGACTTCCTGTGCCAGGTCCAGGTCGAAACCTACATATTCCCCGTTTTCATCCTGGTACCCGTAAGGCGGGAAGGACGCGTCAAACCCTACGGTAAATGTATCCCCGCTCTCTTTCGCCTCGGCCTTGGCCGTTACCGTGCTGCCGCCTTTTCCCGAAGGCAGCTGCTGGATAAATCCCACTGCCAGCAGGGCTGCCAGAAACAGGCAAAGGAGCCTATTGGCCTTTTTTCTCTTGTTTCCCATGCTTCTCCTCCTCATTTTGGTGCAGGAGCCCCAGCTCCTGCGCCACCTTCTCATCCACGCCATCAAATAAGTATCGTTTTTCCTCTTTCCGGTTTCCCAGATATTTGGCGTGGATTTCCTTTCCCATATCTTCCACCAGCTGGAAAAACCGCTCTGCCGGCAGGATCCTTGCGTCCTGCCCCGCCGCGATCACCTGCTCCACTTTATCGGATGTGGCAACCAGCACATTCCTTTTCCCACGCAGCGCGATGGCTGTTTTATCAATATACTGGTCCGCCGTCTCTGCTTCTTTCGTAAATACAATATGGATGTTCCGGAAACGCAGCACTTCCGTGTCTTGGTCCGGCACGTGGTACGCATCGTAAACGGCTACCGTCTCCATCCCATAATAGCCCTGCACGTTGCAGAGGATGTCATTGAGCATCCCCCTGGCGGCGTCCATATTTTCCAGCGCCATCTCCCTGAGATGGTCCTGGGAATAAATCAGGTTGTAGCCGTCCACCAAAAGCACGTCTTCTTCCGCATCCTGGGGACGGGGCCTTCCCGTCTTTCCGGCCTTGCCTGTTTTTCCTGCAGCCTGCCCGGCTTCTTCCCGGACATCCTTATTTTCCCCATAACGCCGGTTTTCCTGCTGCCCGCTGTGGCTTTTCCCACAGGGCTTCTCCCGGCCCCTTGGCTTTTCCTTCCGGTTGGCACTCATATGGGCGTGGCGGAAAATCGCCATTAGCTCTTCTTCGCCCACTTCCCGCCCCCGCGGGGCTTTGGAGGCATTCCCGGACTGCCGTCCTGCCGCCTGGACGTTACCCCTCATTTTGAGGAAGGAAGGAAGGTGCATCTTTTCCTTCACTTTGTCCCAAGGCACATAGACGCCGGCGCCATGGACGCAGAAAATCGAGCCAGAAGGGTTTTCCATATCCCTTTCGGGGTCATAGGGGCTCTCCTGCAGCACCTGCTGCTCGTCATGGCAGGGAAGGTAGCCGCCGGGCATCAGGGACAGTTCCCCTTCGCCGCCGGCATAAGAGGAAAACGTCCTCTGGTAGCCCTGCATTTCCTTTGCCGGGGCGCTCCCAGTCAAAAAAGTCCTGCCGCCTTCCATCTGGGGTGGGGCAAAAGAGGCTCCGCGGTTTTCCAAATCCGCCATTGCCCTGCCTACCCTCTCCTTCGGCAAAAGGATGCGGAACTGGTACCAGGGCTCCAGGATCCGGGGTCTTGCCTGCATAAGTCCCTGCCGAAGGGCCCTTAGGGCAGCTTCCCTAAAATCCCCGCCTTCCGTATGCTTTTCGCTGGCACGCCCTGAAACCATTGTGATCCGGATATCCGTCAAAGGCGCCCCGATGGCAGTCCCAATTAACGGATGTCCTTCCAGGCAGGAACGGACCTGGCTCTGCCAGTTGGCAGCGAGGACGTCCTTCGGGCAGTCGCTTTGAAACACGACGCCGCTTCCCGGCTCCCCCGGCTCCAGCAGCAGATGGACCTCCGCGTAATGGCGAAGGGGCTCATAATGGCCTACCCCTTCCACCCGGTCCAGTATCGTTTCCTTATACTGGATTTTTCCGGGCCCGAACTCCACCTGGACGCCAAAGCGGGAACGGATAAGGCTCTGCAGGATCTGGGTTTCCACTTCCCCCATCAGATGGACGAAAACCTGGCCGTTCTGCGGGTCAAAGGACATCTGCAGCAGGGGCTCTTCCTCCTGCAGCATCTCCAGGCTGTGGCGGAACGTGCCCCGGTCCACCTCAGGCGGGATGATGAGCTCATAGGACATGGCAGGTTCCAATAGCGGGCTCCCCGTATTTTCCTGGGCTCCCAGCCCCATGCCTGGCTGGGCAAGGGAAAGCCCCGTCACGGCGCAGACCGTCCCTGCCTCCGCTTCCTGGACCAGCTCGTACCTGGCGCCATTGTAGAGGCGGATCTGGTCCACCTTTTCCTCCTGCCCATCGGGATAGGGTACCATGTCTTTTACATGGAGGACGCCTCCAGTCACCTTTAAGAAGGCCAGCCGGGCGCCCTGTCCGTCCCTGGCGATTTTATAAACCCGGGCGCCAAATCCATCCAAAGCAGGAGGGACCGCCAGGTAATGGCGGATGGCATATAAAAGCTGGCCGATCCCTTCCCCTTTTAAAGCAGAACCGAAAAAGCAGGGGAACAGCAGCCGTTTGGAAACCAGGCTGCAGGCTGCCTCTTCCGGCACGTCCCCCTCTTCCAGGTAATGCTCCAGCACCCTTTCTTCCAGCACCGCCGTATCTTCCATGGTTTCCCGGCTTTTGGGGGCGGTATAATCCACGCAGCCGTTGCCCAGGCGCGCCCGGATCTCCTTCATCAGCTCGCGGCGGCTTTTTACCGGCTGGTCCATCTTGTTGATAAAGATAAGGGTGGGCACTTTGTAATGCTCCAGCAGCCGGAACAAGGTCATAGTGTACCCGTTTACGCCATCCGGCGCGGAAATCAAAAGGATCGCGGCAGAAAGGATGGGCAGCGTCCGCTCCATTTCAGGCGAAAAATCAATATGTCCCGGAGTATCCACCAAAGTGACAGAGGCATCCCCTGTCTTAAACCGCGCCATCTTGGAAAAGATGGTGATGCCCCGTTCCTTTTCCAGGTCGTAGGTATCCAGAAAAGCATCTGCCTTGTCCACCCTGCCCGCCTTGCGGATCGCCCCGCTTTGGAAAAGGAGCTGCTCCGATAAAGTTGTCTTTCCTGCATCCACATGGGCCAGGATTCCCAGTACCAGTTTCTTCATGGGACCTTCCTTCCAGTGTAACTTTTGTATTATATCACAAGTTTTTCTGCTTCTCTACTACGTTATCTGTTTAACATATTGAAGTGATTTGAAAATAAAGCCGGCTTGGTTTTCCCGCTATATCAGGATGTCATGCCTTCCGGCACGGTCGGCTGCAGCGGCACCATTTTCTTTTTATCTGAATTTTACAGGAGGACGGAAAACGTCCCAAGCCTTCTCTTCATTGCGCTCTGTTTTCCAAAATGCTATTATAGGCTGGTATCTTTCCAAAACGCCGCGCTCCTGTCCACCGGCAAGGCGCGTAACGGGAAAGCCGCGCCATGAAAGGCCACGCTTCGCGTGAGGGCGCGGCCTGCGTCATCGCCTTACCAGGCGATGACATAAAACACCGCATTCCAAATCATCCATAGCCACCGCCTCGCCAGGCGGTGGCTATGGATGATGCGGCTAGTGCATCGCAAGGGATCCTCCCGCTGAAGCGGGTCCCTCCTTACGATATAAAAAGGAGTAGCTTATGGGGCTGAAAATCATCGTCTGCTTCCTGGCCGGCCTGGGCGCAGGCATCGGGACCGGTTTCGCGGGCATCTCTGCCGCCACCGTCATCTCCCCGATGCTGATCGTGCTGCTGGATATCCCGGCTTATGAGGCAGTGGGCATCGCCCTGGCATCTGACGTGCTGGCATCCGCCATTACGGCATCCACCTATGCAAAAGAAAAACGGATCGACATCAAAAGCGGGATCATCATGCTGGGGTCCGTCCTGGCTATGACCTTTGTGGGATCCTATGCCGCTTCCCATATGCCAAACGTCACCATGGGATATTTCTCCACTTTGATCACGGCAGGCATGGGGCTTCAGTTCCTTCTGAAGCCCGCCAGTAAAACCCGGACAGAGAATAAAGTCAAAACGCCAAAGCGCAGGGTCATCGAATCCCTGGTCTGCGGCATCTATATCGGCTTTGTCTGCGGCTTTATCGGCGCCGGCGGCGGCCTTATGATGCTGTTTGTCCTGACCACGGTCCTGGGATATGAACAGAAAACGGCCGTAGGGACCAGTGTCTTTGTCATGACCTTTACCGCCCTGACCGGCGCTGTTTCCCACATCCTATTAGGCGGGTTCCCGGACCTTTCCCTCCTTATCATGTGCATTATTTTCACATTAATCGCGGCCAGGCTGGGCGCGGTATGGGCGCTGAAGCTCAAGCATGTCACTTTGAACCGTATCACCGGCGCCATCCTGGCCACCATCGGTATCAGCATGACCTTGCTTCGGATTTACAACCATGTCCACGGCGCGATCTGATCTCCGGAATGGGTCCACAAAGCTTTGGCGCAGGCCTGTTCCATCTTTCACCGGCAAAGGGACCGACTTAGGATGGATTCCTGCTGCCTTATCGTAAAGGTATAAATCCTCCGGCGCGCCGGCAGCGCATCCTGCTGGCATTAACATAGGAAAAACAGAAGATAATTGGAAAATGGGAGCCCCGCCTGGAGTTCCCATTTTTCTTTCTTTATAAATATCCAACACCTTTTTATACGGGCGATGAAAATTACCCTAAGGAGGCCGTGCTAGAATAGCGTGCACTCTCTGCGTTGGCACAGCCCGCTTTGCCGCCTTTCAGGCGGCGAAAATTAATACCACTTCTCGCGGAGGCTCCTCCCCATGAGTTTTTCCATGCCACGTACCTGGGGATCGTAATAATGTTCCAGGATCCTGCGGGTCTGGGGCAGCATCTTGCTGAAATCAGTTTCCTCCACAATGACCTGCTTCTGGATGGCATTATGCACTGTATCCAGAGCTTTAAACAGATGGGGCGTCCTGCGGGACAGGTCCAGGAATTCATATTCCAGGTAATGGAGCCCCATATCGGCAATGCCCACTTTGCTGCCCACCAGGCCGCTTGCCCGGAGCGTGCCCTCATTGCTCTTGATGCCATAATGGATATCCGCATCTTCGCTGATCCCCAGGAAATGGTACAGGTCTTTGCAGGTCCCTTCCTGGTCCTTGATAAAATCCTCAAACAGGATGAAATGCATATTTTCCTTCGGAAAATAGGACAGGTATTCCTTGACGCTGGTGTAGTAATTACCCTGGGAGAAGACCAGGTATTTGAGCCTTTTCTCCATGATTTCCCCGCGGCGCCCGGCATCTCCCAATACAAAGCGGACATAGCGGTGAAAAGCAGCCGCGTGGCCATTGGCCCTGTCATCCGCCAGCACGAACTGCGGCAGGAAGCCCTGCGCCAGAAAATACTTGTAAGCGGAATAAGCCCGGTCTGCCGGGTTCCTCATCATGAAAAAGATTTTCGTATCCTTCGGGAAATCCCTCCCGATCTTTTCCGCGCAGCCGGTAAACGCAAGCCCCGCATTGACCTCTCCCCGCATCCTTTTGTCATCCGGGGAAAGATAGCCGAAATACCGTTTGTCATACCATTCCTTGCCGCCACCCAGCTTGTCTGCGCCCAGCACCCGGTAATACATAGGCTCTTTGACATCCTGTGTCAAAGCCACGCCGGGATGCTGTTTTAAAATGTCATACATCGTCGTGGTCCCACATTTCTGGAACCCGATACAAAGAAACTGCTTTGCCATTTTTCCTCCTTTTTCCATCACTTAAAAGGGTATTGGAAACAGCCACGCTGCAAACTCTTCCCGTATCAAAACAATACAGCCCCTCCAGCCAGGTAAAACGGAAATAATCACCGCTACCAGCATGAGCCATCCTGTATCAAATACAGGCACCGCCTGCCCACCGTCCAAAAGCGCCCTGCGCTTATCCGAAAATCCACATCACATTACAGATCCCTATTCCAATCGCTGCGTTTGCCAGGATGACCGGCAGAAGGCCGGTATGGCATTTTTTCTGCAGGAAAATGGAAAGAGCACACAGCGCCCCTGTCAGCACCAGGATCCAAGGCACCGAAATTCCATACCAGCTTGCAATCTCCAGGTTATTGTCCGCCATGGAAAGCGCCACGGTAAGCAGCAGCCCTCCTACGATGGGGCGGATGTAATTGTGCAGCGCCCGGAAGATGGAAAGGGACTGGAATTCATTATATATGTAAGAAACCAGGGTAAAGGTCATGCCGGAGACGCCTGCCGCCACCCCAAAGCCCGCGGCCGCCATAAAGACCGCGGAGGCATTGCCCTCTTCCGCCCCTACCAGGGCGCCTGCCCCTGCCAGCATTTTGCACATAATGGATCCCGGCATGGCATTGGATGCCGTCACCAGCTGCCCGTAAAAAGTATCACGGGTCAGGAAATCCCCTACAAAAATTCCCTTTGCGATAGCGATATAGGAATCCCCTCCTCCAAAGGACATTAGTACCGAAAGAGAGCCCATCGAAAGGAAAGACAGTGCTTTCCTGCAGGTGATAAGGGCCGGGATGCAGAGTGCCACGAAAAAAGCCGCCCAGGCAAAAAGGTCCTTCAAAAGGCTCCAGAGCGGAAAATGCCGGATCCGGTCAAACTGGGTCCTTAAGCTGTGGATGAGTCCATAGGCGGAAAGCACCACCAGCAAAACTCCCAGCACCCTGTGGAGGGCAATCCCCCTGTCCGCTGCCACTCCCGTGGTCATCAGGAAGAAAAATCCGATGACGCAAGCGGCGTACAGTTTTTTCCCATGCAGGTTCCCTTCCGTAAAGAAGATGACGAAGAACGTCAGGATTAATACATTAATCGTGGAAATCCGGGGGATAAAAGGGGAATGGAACCCTGTCAGGTCCATGATTTCCCTGGCACCGGTCAAGGCGAAGACCAAAAGCACCAGAAGCAGTGCTGCCTTCCTCTGCCGGCTGCCTTTCTTTTTTTCCTTCACTGCCCGCACCGAATAGGAAGCCACCAGGTAGATAATCATGGCCGTCACGCCCACGGATGCGAACATGGCGTTGCGGATCATGGGCTCCTTCATGACAGAGAAAAATGCCAGCAGGATGCAGGTCAAAACCGTCCCCGGCAGGCCGACGCAGACAGCGGCAGCCACCATGCCACGGCGCCCCGCGATCCGCCGGCCTGTCCCGGCGCACAGCTCTACCGGCAGGGCGCCCGGCGTGATATTGGCAACCACCACGTCTTTTTCAAAATCTTCCCTGACGATGAGCCCGCTTTCTTCCACCGCGTTTTTTTCAATGACCGGCACCAGGGCATTGCCGCCGCCAAAACCCACCAGGCCGATGCGCAGCATATTTTTGACTAATTTTCCGAACTTTTCCATAATGAGGCGCCCCTGCTACTGCCCCAGATAAGGCGCCAAAAGGCCAAGGAGCTCCTGTGCCGACTCCTGCACGGAGTGCCCCTGGGTCTGCACTGTGATTTCCGGAGACAAAGGCGGTTCATAAGGGCTGGAAATGCCGGTGAAATTGGGTATTTTCCCTTCCCTGGCTTTTTTGTAAAGCCCCTTTACGTCTCGCTCCTCACAGACAGACAGCGGGGTCGCCACGTAAATCTCTACAAAGCCTTTGCCGATAATCTCCCTTGCCCTCTGCCTATCTTCCCGGAAAGGCGAAATAAAGGAAGTAAGGACGATAAGGCCGGCCTCGTTCATCAGTTTTGCAACTTCTGCCACCCGGCGGATATTTTCCACCCGGTCCTGGCTGGAAAAGCCAAGGTTCGCGTTCAGCCCCATGCGGACCGCGTCCCCGTCCAGGAGCATGGTATAATGCCCCGCCGCAAGGAGGCTCTTTTCCACTTCATTGGCCAGGGTGGACTTTCCGGAACCGGAAAGGCCGGTAAACCACAAGGTCCTGGGCACCTGGCCCATATGGGCGGCCCTGTCCCCGGGCGTAATGTCTGTTTTCGGGCGGTATAGGTTGTTCTGGTTGGAAAGCTGCTCCTCCATATTTGTTCCTTTCTTTATTGTAAGGAAGGACCCGCTTCAGCGGGAGGATTCCTTGCGATGTACGAACCGCATCTCCCGCCGTCTCGCCTGGCAAGGCGGCGATATAGGAAGATGCGGAATGCGGCGTCTGTCCTTTATACGCCCTCGGCTCCCCTCGGCGCAGGCATTTATCTAAATATACACCAGGGGATTAAAGTTGTAAAACAGGAAAACACGATGAAAAGGGACCTGCAAAAAGGACAAGCGTCGCATTCCAAATCGTCCTAAAGGAGAGCCGCGCCATGAAAGGCCACGCTTCGCGTGAGGACGCAGCCTGCCATCCCCCGTCCCTGCGGCTTATTGCAATTAAAAAGCCTGCCTATTATAATGAGGGGAACGTACGGCAGTTCACCGCCGTAACGCCGGGATTTCCCGGCGCTGCAGCCGGAAAACGCTCCCGGAAATACGGGCCGCAAGGCCTGGAAAAAGGGACCGGCGGACCTTAGGAAAAACAGGCCTGCTGTGCAGCAGAGGCACCTAAAGCTTTGGACCGCCGGGCATGTACCGGCGTCCCGGCCTGGAAATATAAAAAAAGAAGAACATGGAAACCGAGGGAAGAAATGACTACCATCCACTATCAGAAACCGATACACGTCCATTTCATCGGCATTGGCGGCATCAGCATGAGCGGCCTGGCCGAGATCTTAATAAAGGAAGGGTTCCCTGTCTCCGGCTCGGATGCCCACGAATCCGCATTGACCGACAAGCTGGCAAAGCAGGGCGCTACAATTTCCTATCCGCAGAAAGCGGAAAATATCACAGACGACATCGACCTTGTGGTTTACAGCGCGGCAATCCACGAAGACAACCCGGAATACGCCGCAGCCAAAGCCGCCGGTCTGCCTATGATCCCCAGGGCAGCGCTCCTTGGGCAGGTCATGAAGGAATATGATTATTCCATTGCCGTTTCCGGCACCCATGGGAAAACGACCACGACTTCCATGCTTTCCCATATTTTATTGGAAGAAAAAGCCGACCCCACCATCTCCGTGGGCGGCATGCTCAAAGCCATCGACGGCAATATCCGGGTGGGCGGCTCCCATATTTTCCTGGCGGAAGCCTGCGAATATACCAACAGCTTCCTGCACCTGTACCCGAAATACAGCCTGATCTTAAATATTGAAGCGGACCACCTGGACTTTTTCAAGGACCTGGACGACATCCGCCATTCTTTTCGCAGATTCGCGTCCCAGACCGCGCCGGACGGCTGCGTCATCATCAACGGGGACATTCAGGATTACAAGGAGATCGTGGCAGACACCAAGGCATCTGTCCTTACCTTCGGCATGGACAGCGGCTGTGATTATTACCCTAAGGACATCACCTTTAACGACAAGGCCTGCTGCTCCTTCACTGCCATGAAACGGGGCCAGGAGCTGGGACGTTTCCAGCTGGCCGTGCCAGGCATCCACAATGTAGCCAACGCGCTAGCTGCCATCGCCCTTTCCGACGACCTGCACTTTTCCATGGAAACTGTGGAAACCGCCCTCGCTTCCTTCAGTGGCACCGACAGGCGTTTTGAGTATAAAGGGACGAAGAACGGCGTAACTGTCATCGATGACTATGCACACCATCCCTCCGAGATTTCCGCTACCCTCGCGGCAGCCAAGAAATATCCCCACAAGAGGCTGGTGGTCATCTTCCAGCCCCATACTTACACCAGGACAAAAGCCCTGCTGCCGGACTTTGGCAAAGCGCTGGCCGCGGCCGACCTGGTCATCCTGGCCAAAATCTTCCCCGCCAGGGAGACTGACACTTTGGGCATCTCTTCCGACGATGTGCGAAAAGAAGTAGAGAAGAACGGCACAAAGGCATACTATTTCGACACTTTTGAAGGTGTGGAAAATTTCGTGAAAAAAAATTCTTGTCCCGGCGACTTGTTGATAACTATGGGTGCCGGAAACGTCGTTTCTATCGGGGAAGCACTCTTAAAGGGATAACTTATCCACATTATCCACAAAAATCGGCCTGGTTTTCCACCTTTCGTGGACCAGGCCTTTTCTTTACATAACATGATCCCTGCAAGCGCCATGAATACGCCTTTCCAGGCGCTTTGGTTTACATAATTCTGCATCCTGTGTGCCTTCCTTTTCCACATTTTCCACATTAGGTAAAACACCCGCAAAGCCCGTGTTTTCAAGGGTTGCGGCACTTCTCAACCCGAAAATGCCATGCTATAATGTCGGAAAACGAGGGGGGAATTTCCCCTAGGGGTGAAAGAGATGTCGGAATCAAAAATTACACTGGAACGGGACGGCGTGTCAGGGCTGACCTGCGTCCCGAACTTATTTATTGACAAATATATGGCAAAAGCGCCGGGAGAGTATGTAAAGGTCTACCTGTACCTCCTGCGCTGCCTGGGCGGGCAGAGCGGGGATTTCTCCCTGGAGCAGATGGCACTGCTGTTTGACTCTACGGAAGGCGAGATCCGCAGGGCCGTGGTCTATTGGGAAAAGGAAGGGCTGCTTCGCCTTACCTATCACGAAGGCAGGCTCTCCTGCATTTCCATCGGCATGGGGCAGGATAGCCGCGCAGAAGAGGAAAAGAAGGCTGGGGATGCCGTACCCTTTGCCCAGGAAGTGCCCAACTATTCCATAAAAGAAATCAGCCATTTTTTGGAAAATGACGAAATCCGCCAGCTGCAGTTCGTAGCGGAAAGCTACTTGGGCCGCCCGCTGACCCAGAAGGATGTATCCTACCTGCTTTTCTGGAACAAGTCCCTGGGATTTTCCCCAGACCTTGCCATCCGCCTGATGGAGGTGGAAGTTTCGGAAGGGCACCTTTCTTTCCGGGAAATGAACCATACCGCCATCCGGTGGTACCAGGGCGGGATCCGTACCCCGGAAGACGTGAAAAACAGGCACCGCAGCGCGCAGAAGGAAAAGCTCCTACGGGAACTGGGCGGGGACATCAGGGAAGCCCTTCATATGGAAGAGCGGGATTTTTCTGATTCCGAGCGTTCTTTCCTTTCCAAATGGGAAAAGAAATGGCATTTTTCCGCAGAGCTCATCCTGGAAGCCTGCCGGCGCACCTTTGCCAATACCGGCCAGGCCAGCTTTGCATATGCCGACAAAGTCCTGTACAATTGGCATAGGAAAAACATTTCCACCATGGATGAAGTGGCAAGGAGCGATGAACAGTTCCAGAAACGTTCCACCTTTGCCTCTTCCTCCCGCAGGACGGCGGACCGGGGTGCTTCTTCCCTGCCCGCTTTCAAAGGGCGCAAAAGCAATTACAGCGAGCTGGAAAACCTTCTTTTAGCCGGCGGCTGAGTTAGTGCACCGCAAGGATCCCTCCCGCTGGCGCGGGTCCCTCCTTACGATAAATAAAAAGAGGTTTTGCTTTGTCTTTAACCAACGAACAATATGAACAAATCAGCCGGATCTACGATGAGCGGCAGTACAAAAGCCGGCGGATCCAGGCGCAGAGGACCGAGGAAGTGGAGCGCAGAGCCCCCCGGATCCGGCAGATCAAAGCGGAAATGGCTTCCTGCAGCGTAAAGCAGGCAAAGCTGCTTCTGGACGGGGATAAAAACGCGCTAAGCAGCCTGCACCAGCAGCTGGAAGCCCTGCAGCAGGAAAAGGACCAGATCATGGAATCCCTGGGCTATCCCATGGATTACTTAGAGCCTGTCTACGAATGCCCGGACTGTAAGGATACCGGCTATATCAATGGGGAGAAATGCCACTGCTTCCGGCAGCTGGCTATCCGGATCCTGTACCGGCAGTCCAACATCCATCTCAGCTGCAAAGGGGAGGATTTTGAGCATTTCAACCTTTCCTATTACAGTGAAGAGGACATTGACGAAACCCGCCATATCTCTTCCCGGGAAGCTGCCGAAATGGCGCTGGCGGAATGCCAGGGATTTGTAAAAACCTTTTCCTCTGCCTTCCGCAACCTGTTCCTTTACGGGGATGTGGGCACTGGGAAAACCTTCCTAACCCACTGCATCGCCAAGGAGCTTCTGGACCAGGGATATTCGGTCCTCTACTTTGGCGCTTCCGACTTGTTCGAAGTGCTGAGCAACCAGGCTTTCCACCGGGATGATGCGGACCCGGAGGGCTACCAGCTGATTACCGGCTGCGACCTTTTAATCATCGACGACCTGGGCACGGAATTTTCCAATTCCTTTACGACGACCCGGATTTTTTCCCTGCTCAATGACCGGCTGATCCGCCAGAAACCGGTGGTCATTTCCACCAATTTGAACTTAGACCAGGTCAACGCCCAGTATTCGGAACGCCTGGCTTCCAGGATTGCCAGCAATTACACAATGATAAAAATGTTCGGCGAAGACATCCGGGTACAGAAAAAAATATCCAAGATAAAGGTTGCCCAGGGTTGAGCCGGGTCCTATAATAAATTTGCGTACGGCACCGTCCCTGCCGGAAAACCGTAAGGGATCCTCCCGCTGAAGCGGGTCCCTCCTTACGATAAAAAAAGAGAAACAATGGCTTCCCGTGGGATTAGCAGGACCAGCATCCTGCCAAGGGCGGGGAAATGGAGGGTGAAGAAATTTCATGGATGACAGTGTAAAAGTGTTCGAAAATGCTCCGGAAGCGCCGCTTGGCCTGATCGTGCTCAAAGGATGCGAGAAGATCGGTGACGAGATTGACGGCTACCTTGTAAAATGGCGTCATGAGAACGCAGAAGATATCCACCGCGACCTGCATGGCTATGTCAGGGAATCTTACAAGATTGATGCCAGCGTGCCCAGGTTCGGCAGCGGGGAAGCCAAAGGACAGCTCAATGTGTCCATCCGCGGCTTGGACCTTTACATCCTGGTGGACGTGACCAATTACAGCGTAACCTATAAAATGGGCGGTTCCACCAACCATATGTCTCCTGATGACCACTACAGCGATTTGAAACGTATTATCGCCGCAGCCTGCGGGAAAGCAAAACGTGTCACTGTCATCATGCCTTTCCTTTATGAAGGACGCCAGCACCGCAGGAGTGCCCGCGAGTCCCTGGACTGCGCTGTCATGCTCCAGGAGCTGATCGCCATGGGCGTGGACAACATCCTTACCTTCGATGCCCATGACCCGAGGGTGCAGAACGCCATCCCCTGCAGCGGATTTGAATCGTTCCGCCCCACTTACCAGTTCGTCAAAGGCATCCTGGGCAGCTGCGACGACCTGAAGCTGGACGCCGACCATACCATGATCATCAGCCCGGATGAAGGCGCCACTGACCGTGCCGTCTTCCTGGCTACCGTACTGGGCGTCAACATGGGCATGTTCTACAAGAGAAGGGATTATACCAAGATCGTAGACGGACGCAACCCCATTGTTGCCCACGAATTTTTGGGCGACAGCGTAGAAGGAAAAGATGTCTGGATCATCGATGACATGATTTCTTCCGGCGAGTCCATGATCGATGTAGCCCGCCAGCTGAAAAAGAGGAAGGCAAGGCGTGTCTTCATGATCGCCACCTTCGGCCTTTTCACCAGCGGCCTCGAAAAATTTGACGAAGCCTATAAGGAAGGCCTGCTGTACCGCCTGGTATCTACGAACTTGACTTACCAGTCCCCGGAACTTTTGAAGAGGGAATATTTCATCAACTGCGATATCAGCAAGTTCATCTCCCTGATCATCGATACGCTGAACCACAACGAATCCATCAGCGAGCTTTTGGATCCCTTCGCCAAGATCCATGCCGCACTGCAGGAATACAACGAAGCGCATAATAACTAATCCGCATCTGATGGTTTTGACAGCAGGCCAGGCACGGAACCAAACCACCCGCCCCGGAGCGGCAGGTTGCTGCCAGGGTAGCCCATAAAAGGCGTAAAGCACAGGATGCCCGTACCGCATGCTGCTGTATCTACTAGAGGATAAAAAATCCATCCTTTTCCAATTCAGGGAAAGGATGGATTTTTTTACATGTTCGTCTCTTCCAGGATCTGTTTTTCTAATGCTTCCAGGCTGCCCCCTGCTTTTTCCATGACATCGGAAACGTTCCGCAGGGAAACGCTTTCCTCCCCGCTGTCCGGGCTGCCGGATGTACGGCCTTCTTCTTCTGCCAGAAGGACTACAAGTCCGGCGCTTAAGAGATGGTGCAGGACATTCCGCGCGTCCTCCTTCTCTTCCGGTTTATACAGGTACGTATGGCGCCCGTCCCGCATCAGCAGCCATTCCAGTTCCCGGGTTTCTTCCAGGGAAAGCCCGCCCTCGCGGCTGCCAAGCGGGATCCGGTAAGCCATGGCTTTCTGCCCCATCCAGGCGGCACGGAGCTTTTCATTGGCATGGCGTGCTTTGTTTTCCCCATCCTGGTGCAGGGCCTTGCGGACGACGCCGCAGGCGCTGGTCATATAGGTCACCCGGTCCACCAGGATCAGTTCCCCCATCGTCCTGTGACGGTCGAATTCATCCAGGATGCAGGGCCTGGAAAGTTGCAGGACGCAGCGGGCAATGGCATTTTTCTGCAGCTCCTCTGCCTCCAGGTGTTCCCCGGTATTGATTTCCACCGAATAAAGGATGTCTGTCACCCGGCCGGGCACTGTATCCGTGCCGATCTTGACGAAAAAGCTTTTCCCCCTCGTCAAAGGCACGTCATCCATCCAGAGGATGTCTGCCTCAAACCGGGACGAGGTGGAAAGGCCGGAGCCCTTCTCCAAAACACATCCCCTGGAAACATCCACTTCCCGTCCCAGCTGCAGGGTGGCTGCCTGCCCTTTGATGACATGGTCCGCATCCCTTCCGCTGCACAGGATCCGTACCACTTCCGCCTTTTCCCCGCTGCCCAGGCAGGTTACCTCGTCTCCTACATGGATTTCCCCGGATTCCACCTGCCCTTCAAAACCGCGGAAAGTCAGGTTGGGGCGGCAGGCCCTCTGCACAGGCATGTAAAAGCCCTCTTCCTGCCCCTTTTCTTCCACGTCTACCGTCTCCAGGTAGGAAAGCAGGTCCTTGCCGGTATACCAGGGCATATGGGCGCTTTTATGGGTTACATTGTCCCCTTCTGTGGCAGAAACCGGGATCAGCACCACGTTCTGGAGCCCCAGCTCCTTGGAAAGCTCCCGAATCTGCTGATGGATTTCTTCAAACCGTTCCTGGCTATATCCCACCAGGTCCATCTTGTTGATGGCAAATACAAAATAACGGATGCCCATCATGGCGCAGATCCTGGCATGCCGCCTGGTCTGTACCAGGACGCCTTTGGAAGCGTCCACCAAAATAACCGCCAGGTCCGCAAAAGAAGCCCCTACGGCCATGTTCCTGGTATATTCCTCATGTCCCGGGGCGTCCGCGCAGATAAAGCTCCTGTTGTCTGTCGTAAAATAGCGGTAAGCCACATCTATGGTGATGCCCTGCTCCCGCTCTGCCATAAGGCCGTCCAAAAGCAAGGAATAATCGATTTTCCCATCGCGGCTGCCCACCTTGGAATCCAGTTCCAAAGCCCGCTTCTGGTCCGCGAACAGGAGCTTGGCGTCATACAGCAGGTGCCCGATCAGGGTGGATTTCCCGTCATCGACGCTGCCGCACGTGACAAATTTTAATAATCCGACCATCCTAGAAATAACCCTCTCTTTTCCTTCTCTCCATGCTCCCGGCCTCCTCGTGGTCAATGACACGGGAAGTCCGTTCCGATTCCACTGCCTGGAAGGTTTCCGCGATCACCTTGTCCAAGGTGTCCGCGTCAGACTCAAAACCTCCCGTCAGCGGGTAACAGCCCAGCGTACGGAACCGGATCTTTTTATATTGGATATCCTCCGGCTTAAGGTCCAGGTAACGCACGATCCTGTCATCATCCACCATGATGATGTTGCCATCCCGCTCGATGCAGGGGCGCTTTTTCGCGAAATAAAGAGGGACGATTTCAATGTTTTCCTGCTTGATGTACTGCCAGATATCCCGCTCCGTCCAGTTGGAAATCGGGAATACCCGGATGCTTTCCCCTTTGTGGATCTTCGTGTTGTACAGCTTCCACATTTCAGGACGCTGGTTCTTCGGGTCCCAGGCCTGTTCCTGGTTGCGGAAGGAAAAAATCCTCTCCTTTGCCCGGGACTTCTCCTCATCCCTCCTGCCTCCTCCGAAGGCAGCCGTGAAGCCGTATTTTTTCAGGGCGTCCTTTAGCGCCTTGGTCTTCATGATATCCGTATAGGCGCTGCCATATGTAAACGGGTTTACCCCCTTGCGCACGCCTTCTTCATTAATATACTCAATCATCTCGATCCCGTATTTTTCCGCGGTACGGTCCCGGAACTCAATCATTTCATGGAATTTCCAGGTTGTATTGACATGCAGGAACGGGAAGGGCGGCTTCTCGGGATAAAAGGCTTTGAGTGCCAGATGCAGCATCACCGAGCTGTCTTTTCCTACGGAATAGAGCATGACCGGCTTTTCGCATTCCGCAGCCACCTCGCGGATAATATAGATCGCTTCCGCTTCCAAACGGTCAAGATGTGATAGTTTCTCCATTCGTCTTCCTCCAGGCTTTCTTAGGCGTTCGGATAAAGTCTATCATGGTAAAAGGATAAATTCCATCTTTACACAAATTTTTTGTCTTTTTCGTCACTGTCAAGTAATCGTTGGCAAGCTTCTCATTACAGAAATCCAATTGTCCATATGGCTTAACTCCCGTGCCCGGCCAAATATCCGGACAAACCTGCCTTTGGCGTACCTGGCCTGTCCCGGCATTTATACCGTACTTTAACCAAAGGCATCCGGAATGCCTCTCCTGTCATACTGGACAGGACGTGTCCGGATATTTTTACGGTGGCTCAGATTATTACAAGCCTGCCATTTTACGTTGTGCCAATTAAAACTTTACTCTATGGTCTTTTTCCAAATGCACTGTTATAATTTTTAAGCAATCGAGGGGCGTAAAAAGACGACATAGGACAATGCGGCTGCTGCATCGTAAGGAACCTTTCCGCTGAAACGGGTCCTCCTTACGATATAAGATTGGAGGGAAATCGAATGCTTCCGAAAGCTTTTCGTGCCCGCATGGAAAACATGCTGGGCGGTCATTCTGATGAATTTTTCCAAACCTTTGACGCGCCTGCCTGGCACGGCCTTAGGATCAACCCGTTAAAAAACGGCGCGAAGAAAATCCCTGGCCAGTGGGCCATCTGCGGCTTGTCCCCGGTGCCATGGGCCAGTGACGCTTATTATTACCCGGACGTCCCCGTTACCGAGGAAAACGCTTTCCGTCCGGGCCGGCACCCTTACCATGAAGCCGGGGCTTACTATATCCAGGAACCTTCCGCCATGGCTGCCGCCCCCTGCCTGGAAGTGGAAGAAGGGGACATAGTCCTGGACCTGTGCGCCGCCCCCGGTGGGAAAAGCACCCAGCTGGCAGGCGCGCTTCATGGCACAGGGCTATTGGTTTCCAACGAAATAAACCCCTCCCGCGCCAAAACCTTATCCGGGAACATCGAGCGCATGGGGATCCAGAACGCCCTGGTTTTCAGTGAGACGCCCCAGCGCCTGGCAGCTGCCCTGCCGGGATTTTTCGATAAAATCCTGGTGGACGCCCCCTGCTCCGGGGAAGGCATGTTCCGCAAAAACGAGGATGCCTGCGGGGAATGGTCTCCCGAAAACGTGCAGCTCTGTGCGCAGCGGCAGGACATGGTGCTGGACTGCGCTGCCGAGCTTCTGTGCCCCCGGGGACGGATTACCTATTCCACCTGCACCTTCGCCCCGGAAGAGGACGAAGGCGCCATTACACGCTTCCTGTCGCGGCATCCGGAGTTCCATATCGTGCCCGCGGAGAAAAAAGAAGGTTTTTCTGACGCCGACCCGTCCTTCTATCCCGGCGCCCCGGAAGAAATCCGCGGCGCCATCCGGATCTGGCCCCAAAAAGCCAAAGGGGAAGGGCATTTTATCGCGGTCCTGGAACGGGACGGCCAGGAAGGGAACCTGCCACCGGAAAAGCGGCTTTCTTCCTCCCGCTTCCAAAAAGGCGTATCCCTTTCCGCCTGCCCGCCGCTTAAGGAATTTCTGGAAAGCACCCTGGATCCGGGCTGCAGCCTCTTAAAAAGCGGTATTTTGGAAGGAAAGCACCTCCTGGCATTCGGGGACCAGTGGTACCTTATGCCGGAGCATATGCCTTCCCTAAAGGGGCTCAAAGCCCTGCGTCCGGGCCTTCATCTGGGGACGCTGAAAAAAGGGCGTTTCGAGCCTTCCCATGCCCTGGCGCTGGCACTTTCTCCGGAAGACGTGCTGCGAAGCGTGGACCTTCCTTCCGGCGTTTTCCCGGAAAGCCGCGGGGACGAGGACCCGTCCGTATTTACTGCCAAAAGGTATCTGAAGGGCGAAACCACCCGCCTTTCCGGGGGCCAGTCCATAGCGAACGGCTGGACCCTTGTCGCCACCGGCGGCATGAGCCTGGGCTGGGGGAAAATCGCGGGCGGTACGCTGAAAAACCATTACCCCAAGGGGCTTCGGCAATAACATCTTAGCTATGCCTGCATAAGCGCCCTTTCCCAGGCAGTGCAGGCAGCAGCTGGCTGGTCCCGCTCCTGAAGGGATTACCACCCTTACGCAAAAAAGCAAAAAACTTTGAAGACATAGTAAAGCCTCCCTGCGCCGCAGGAAGGCTTTTTTTCTATGCCATATAACCGCCTTTTCCGCGGTCTTTTTCATCTGCAGGAATACCAAGGGCCTGATACCGCCCCGGCTTTCATCTCCAGGAATAAGAAACATAACATCGCCCTGGTCCTGCTATGCCTGTCATAAAAGCATGGCACACAGCCGCTTTCCCGGCTGCCTGCCCGGCAAAGTTACGGTTTCTTTCCAGAAGGCTCTTCCGGGTTTTCTTTTCCATCTGCTGACATGCCTGCAGCTGCCTCAGCCCCTTCTGCAGCTTCTTTTTCGGCCGTCTTTGCCTTTATGGCAGCCCCCTCTTTTACTGCGGTTTCGACCAGGACCCCTCCGGCGTCTGCCAGGTCCGCAGCTGCGGCGGCAGCTTCCTTCCTTTTCCTCTTTTCTTCCTCTTCTGCCTGTTTTTTATCCCTCAGGTGCCTTCGCTTCTCCAGCCAAGGAAGCAGGTAGTCATGGTAAATAAAATCGGTAATAGCGGCAAAGGGAATGGCTAAAAGGATGCCCCAGACGCCGCAGAGCCTGCCGCCCGCGATCAGGACGATCAAAACCCACAGGGAGGGCACGTTCAAAGCCCCTCCAAACAGTTTTGGCTTCAGCACATAGCCGTCGATGGTCTGCAGGATGCAGGTAAAGATCAGGAAATAAACTGCGTACACGGGTTTCTGCAACAGCAGGATCAAAGCACCGATGGCGCCGCCGACGATGGGCCCGAAGGTAGGTGCCAGGTTGGTTACACCTACTACCAGGGAGATCAGGATGTTATAGGGCAGGCCGGCAATCAGGAAGAACACCGAATTGGATACGCCGATGATGAGGGCATCCAGGAGGTCAAACCCGATGAACTGGTACATGATCTTATTGCAGCGGTGCCCGAAAACGGAAATGTTATGGTAATGCTTCTCGTTGTTGATGGTCTGCAGGAAATGCTTTAGGCCGATCTTCAAATTCCGCTTATCCGCCAGAAAATAAATGGCAATAATAAAGGAAATGACGCCGTAAAAGACCCGTGTCCCTACCGTGACGGAAAAATCAAGGAGGGAGCCGGTATGGCTGGATACATAGCTGCTCACCCCGTCCATCAGGCTGTCGGCACTGCCGGTGAGCCAGGAAATATCCAGGTTCTTGGAAGTCGCCCAGGCCTGCAGCTGTGAAAGGGCATCCTGGAGCACTTTCATATAGTCATCCAGGTTCTCCACCAAAGTCACCGTGCTGCTGACCAGGGAAGGCACCATGGCAATTAAAAACAACGCAATCACCGCAAGCACCACGGCCACCGTGACAAAGACGGACAGGTTCCTGCCCATCTGGTAGGATTTAACACGGCGGAACAAGGTCCTGTGGAAAAAATTGGCCACCGGGTTTAATACATAGCCTATTACCAGCCCGATAAAAATCGGTGTCATAAGCTGGAAAAATTTTCCGACTCCTTTCCCGAGAAACGGGAGATGGGAGCATACCAGGTAAAACAGGATGGCAATGCACAAAGGGATCGCAAGATGCGCCCACCGTTTGTCTTTCAGTTTGGGATTTAATTTCATAATTACTCCGAGAAAAGCATGGTCGTAACGGAACGCCCTTGCCAGGATCGATTTGAGGCAGGGCTGCCTGGTATACGTGGTTTTCCATTCTTCTGCATAAAACAAACCATCGCGTAGCAGACCGTTTCCACTGTAAATGAGGAAAACCGCTGTACTGGGAACGGGACCGATAAAAAAAGGATCCGGCTCCCGCGTATCATTATACACGGCCAGCCGGATCCGAAAAAGGGATTTTGCTTTTCCCTCCGCCCCTGCCCCGGCAGGACTACGGGCTTAACGAAAAGGCTCTTCCTTGCTTTATTTTACTGCTGTTTCTGCTTCCTTCGGGTCTACGATGTCGATGGACTCGGTGCCGTCCGCATGCTCAAATGCGGCAAGCTCCGGATGCTCCCTCTTTTCCTTCGTATAGTTCTCGTAAGAAGGCTGTTTGTGAGGCTGGCTCTTCCAGATCTCGTCTGCCACCGGTGCCCACTCTTTTGCGTACTCTACGTTCTTGGCACACAGCTCGTCTGCCTCTTCCGGTGCTTCCAGGTTGGTCTGGTGCGCGCCGGTCTTCTTCACCATCTTCACCAAAAGGTCCGGGTTCTCCAGCATCGGGCAGGGACGCAGGTGGTTCCTATTGAACGGCTGCCCTTCATGGTAAGCCTGGAACAACGGGCTCTGGAGCATTTCCAGGACCGTGTTGTCACGGATGTTGGTGTCAGAGTAGTGGATGAATACGCAGGGCTCTGCATCCCCATTGGCGTTGATATGGAAGTAGTTACGTCCTCCGGCGATACACCCTCCTACATACTCGCCATCATTCTGGAAGTCCATCGGATAGAACTGGATGTCGCATTCCGGGGAACGGATGTAGCGGATCTTGCGGATGATTTCCTTCCTTTGCTCTACAGTAGGCATCAGGTCCGGTACCGCATTCTGTCCTACCGGCATGTAGTGGAAATAGAACCCGAAATGGGCGCCCTTGTCAGCCAGCATGCGGATGAATTTTTCGTCGGTAACTGCCTCGATGTTCTGCCTGGTGTAGCAGATAGAGGTGCCGAATACCAGGCCGTTCTTCTTGAGCAGGTCCATGGCGTCCATGACTGCCTGGTAATGGCCTTCGCCACGGCGGGCATCATTGGTCTCCGGGGTGCCTTCGATAGAAACCATGAAGATCAGGTTGCCGAGGCGCTTTACTTCGTCGCAGAAATCCTGGTCGATCAGCGTGGAGTTGGTAAAGGTGGCAAACTGCACGTCGTTATGCTTTTCCATCAGGCGCAGGATGTCTTTCTTGCGGACCAGTGGCTCGCCGCCGGTCATCAGGTACAGGTAAACGCCCAGTTCCTTGCCTTCGGTGACGATCTTGTCCATCTCCTCAAAGGAAAGGCTCATCTTATGGCCGTAAGTGCCGGACCAGCATCCGATACAGTGCATGTTACATGCCTGGGTCGGGTCGAAAAGGATCAGCCATGGGATGTTGCAGCCGTATTTCTCACGGTTTGCACGGATCTTCTTGGTGCCGCACAGGAAAGCTTCATATCCCAGGTTCAAAAGGGTCATCTTTGCAACATGGGGATCCGTCTGGTCAATCGTGTTGCTGATGAATTTTACCCAGCGGTTATTTGGATCTGCCGCTACTTTACGTACCTTTTCAAAGGTAGCCTTGTTATTATCATTCCCGATATATTTCTGGGTCAGGTCCAGAAGCTTCAGGTAAGATTCTGTCTTATCTTCTTTTTTCTTTAAATGTCTAAGCAGCCCGTCGATGACAACACCGGTTGCCTTCCTCTCAGCTGCATGCTGCAGGTTCTGCATTGCCGAAGCCATACAAATTCCTCCTTCATTCCTTGCCATTCTCTCATTTACCAGATTGCCGGGCGCGGCAGCCGGAAAACGCCTCCATGCCGGCATTATTTGGTAAGCCGATACCTTCGGCTTACCAGATTAAATAGGATTATAAAAAATACTCCAGTTAGTGTCAATGAACAAACTTCCCCATCTGTAACAATAAGATGGCGGAAAGCCGCCATTTCTGTGGGGTTTTCCATCATCCACAGGTGGCACGTGCCTTCCTTATCCCTCGTCATCCGGCAGGTGGGGGTCCACCAGGTCCGCCAGGTCGGAAAGCTCTTCCCGGGTAAGGCCGCTCCTTACCGCCACGTCGTCCAGGGTATAAGCATCCCCATATTCTTCCGTCAGTTCCTTCATCACGTCCAGAACATGGTTCAGCTGGCCTGCCAGGCGGCTGTTGTCCGCGGCAGTTTCCATGTGTTCGCTGCGGAAGCTTTCCATGGCTTCTTCCGCCGCGTCTTTTACATAAGCGGCAGGATCTGAGGGGCTTTCCTTCTCCAGGCGGTTTAAAGCCTGGAAGACGGCCAGGTTCCCTTCCTGGAGCAGGTCGCCGATATGGAGCCCGTAAACCCACTTGTCCTGTGCCATGGGGACGATTTCCCGCATCCAGAACCCGGTCAGGTCCCGGATGGCTTTGTCATCGCCATCCATAGCCTTTCCGTATAACGCCTCTACTTCGTCTGCAGCAAGCATCGGCATCTGCTCCACTTCTTTGAGGTACTGGTCCAGAAAGGCCAGTTCCTTTTCCGTCATATGCTTTTTTTCTTCCGGCCTTTCGTCTTCATCCATGCCGCCTAGGGCGTCTCCATAATATTCTTCCATCGTTTTCCCCTTTCAAAGCCGCTTTCCATCGTTCCTGGAAAGCAGGCCGCTTTGGCTTGTAAATTGTGCCCTCATTAGGCAGTTTTCATTTCAGAAAAACATTGTTTTCCATATTTTTTACAGCTCATCGCCCTTCTAGGCCTGTTTCAGCTTATAGCTCATCCAGGTCCGTTACCAGCTTACGGCTTTCCCTGGCCATCTCCCGAAGGCGGCGGCAGGGCTCATTATAAGGCCCGAAGCTTTCCAGCGGGCAGGCCACCTTTTCACAGGAGCGGATCCATTTTTCAGCCTTTTCCACTGCCTGCCGTGAAATAGGGCGGAAAGGCTCCTCCAGGATGACATGCCCGGACAGCGCGCAGGCCGTGGGCACGTCGATATCATTTTCAAAAAGGATGCCGGCGGCAAAAGGCACCTGCCTGCGCCAGAGCATCCGGTAAACCGGAATGCCGCTGCCTGTGCCCCCTATGACGAACACCTTCGGCTCCCCCTCTACTTTCCCCATTTCCACGCTGCCGGAAGAAGGCTGGAAACTCCCTTCTTCCAGGTCGAAAAGCTTTGCGATATATTCCCCTGTAAAAATGTCCTGCGGCCTGCCTTCCCTGTCCACTTTTCCGTCTTTGATGCACAGGACATGGTCGGAAATCTTTTCCGCCAGGTCCAGGTCGTGCAGCGACAGGATGACCGCCAGGTGCTGCTCCTTCACCAGTTTTTTCAACGTGGCCAGCAGCATCATCTTGTAATTGATGTCCAGGTAGCTGGTGGGCTCGTCCAGAACCAGGATTTTGGGCTTCTGGCAGACTGCCCTGGCCAGGAGCACCCTCTGCTTCTGCCCATCCGAAAGGCGGCTGAACTGGGCATCCGAAAGCCCTTCCACCTGCACCAGCCTCATGGATTCCTCCACGATGTCCTGGTCCTCCTTTGACAGGCGTCCGAAACGCCCTGTATAAGGATACCGTCCCATTTCCACCACTTCCCGGCAGGTCAGGAATTCCGGCTGGACATGCCCCGTCATCAGGATGGACATGTTCCGGGCAATTTCCATGCTGCCCATCCCTTCCATGGAAAGATTACCCAGGTATACCGTGCCGGACAACGGCCCCAGCTGGTGGATCAGGGTTTTCAGCAAAGTGGATTTCCCGCAGCCGTTGGGTCCCACCAGCGTCACGACCTGCCCCGCCTTGACTTCCAGTGTGGCTCCGGATAAAACCACCTTTTTCCCATATCCGACGGAAAGCCCTTCCGCCGAAAGCTGTCTTCCTCCAAATCCCATGGCTTAGTCCCTCCGTCCCTTCTGGCGGCGCACCATCAGGCAGATCACGATAGGTGCGCCCAAAACGGCCGTAACGGCGCTGATGCTCATCTCTGTAGGGGCAAAGATGGTCCTCGCCAGAAGGTCGCACCCCATGCAGAATACGGCTCCGCCTAAAAAAGAAGCCGGGATCATGAGCCCTGCCCGGTTGGATTTTAGAAGGCTCCTGCAAAGATGGGGCACCGCGATGCCCACAAAGGAAACCGGCCCTGCAAATGCCGTCACGACTGCGGAAAGGAAGCTGGACAGCAGGATCAAAGCCAGGCGGAAGCGCTTTAAATTGACGCCCATGTTGGAAGCATAAGTTTCTCCCAGCTGGATCGCATTCATCGGTTTTATCAAAAACAGGGTAAGCGCCATGCAGGCGGCCGTCACGATGACAATCACCGGCACCTGCTGCCAGGTAATGCCGGAAAAAGAGCCCATAGACCAGTTATGCAGGTTGACGATGTTCGAGTCATCCGCAAAAGTGACCAGGAATTCCGTGATGGCGCTGCAGATATAGCCGATCATGATGCCGCAGATAATCAGGTATGCCATCCGTTTTACCCTGCCTGCCACCAGCAGCACAAAGCCCATGGAAAGCATGGCGCCGATAAAAGCGGCTATAATCATGGAAAGGGATGTGGGGATAAGGCCGTGCCCTAAAAAAAGCACCATCATCACCGCCACCACCAACTTCGCGCCGGAAGAAATCCCCAATACATAAGGGCCGGCGATGGGGTTGTCAAAATAAGTCTGCAGCAGGTAGCCGGATACCGAAAGGGCGCCTCCCAAAGCGCTTGCCGCAATAGCCCTCGGAAGACGGATCTCCAGCAGGATCGACATTTCCGTCCGGTTCCCCTGATGGGCCAGGAGGATCTTCCAGACATGGCCGGCAGGGATGGAAACGCTGCCCAAAGAAAGCCCCAGCACGAAAAACAGGGCTGCCAGGCCGCCCAGCAGAAGCAGGGAGAGGCTGTATCTTTTTTTCTTTTCCAAACTTCGGACACCCCTTCCTGTTCAATCCGTTTTTCCTTAGGGGGACAGGCGCTGTATACCACATCGTCCTTCGGATGATGCGGCTGGTGCATCGCAAGGAATCCTCCCGCCGAGGCATGCCCATCCTTACCATATCCCAAAGGACATTTATCCGGCCGTTTCCGGGCAGGATGCCCCTTCCGGATGTTTCCGGGCTGTATGCCCCTTCCGGATGTTTCCGGGCTGTATGCCGGTTCCGGACATTTCCAGAGTGCAGTATAGCAGATATAGCCGTTTTTTAGAACAGCCTCCGGCCTGGGAGCTTTCCAGGCTTTTGGGAAAAATATTTCTATAATAAAAATAAAGGGAATTATTTTACACGATACAGGTAGTGGAGCTCATCATCCGAAACGGACGGGTCCTGGATAATGGCGTTGAAATCTTCCATGGTCTGGCAGATCCCGGTGGGCTGCTGGTACATGTCCTGTGTGGTGCAGAAGACATTGTCCTCCTGCACTGCTTTAAAATCAGAGAACAGGCTGCTTTTTTCCAAAAGGTCGTCCATGCTGCTTAAAGGCTGCTCCACAGTAGAATTATAGATCAAAATGTCCGCGTCCTTGGCGTCATTGTAAAAGGTTTCCATCTGCATATTGACAGTGGACAGGGCATTGTCGTCCTCGTCCCCCAGGTCCTGGAAGACATACTGGCCTCCGGAAAGGTTGATCATTTTGGAAATATAATCCCCAGCTTTGCGGACATTGACGGAGCCGTTGGATGTAACATAGAAAAAGGCCACCGTCCTGCCGGAATTTTCTTCTGAAGCGTTCCCGGATGCGATCTGGGTAAAGGTTTTATCCTGGCTGTCAAAGAATTCTTCCGCCTCCTGCCCTTTCCCGCTGAAAAGGCCGTAGAGCTTGACCCATTCCAGCCTGCCCATGGGGTGGGATTCGTAACTGGAACGGTCCACCAGGACCGGGAAGCCCAGGTCTTCCAGCTTCTCCAGGGTATCCGGCGCATGGTAGATCATGGTGTTTTCAATGATGAAATCACAGTCCTGGTCCACCAGCATTTCATCGTCCGGCGCATTGTATTTGCCGGCATAAAGGATGTCCCCGTCTTCCATCCTTTTCTGGATTTCAGGGATGCTCCAGCCTGATTCCTGTGTCGCGCACATTTTTACGACAGGCAGGGCATCCAGCTGGCGCCAGAAATCCATAGTGGAAGAAGAGGCAACAAAGACATTGGAAAGGGGCAGCCGGATGACAGTGGTCCCGTCCGGGATGTCAGAAGGCACGTCTTTTCCTTCCGGCACCACCAGGAAGTCTCCCTCCTGCTGTAAAGTGGCCAGCGCATAGTCGTCTTTTTCCTTCGCGCTGCCGCTTTCTTCCCCGCTTTCAGCAAAGCTGCCGCCTTCTTTATAATATTTTACGGAAAACTGGTCCGCATATTTTAAATCCATTTCCCCATCAGCGGATAAATCATTCCAGGAAACAGCGGATACCGCGTCTGCCGTGGCAGATGCCTGGGCACTCTCACCCGGGCCGCCCGCTGCCCCGCATCCGGAAAAAAAAATAGAAAGGAAAAGCAAGGAAAGGGACAGGATCAAAATGCCTGCTGTTTTTCTGTCTTTCAACACGCGGCATGCATAGCCTGCTGCGCCTTGTCCCCTTTTATACCCCATGCTTTTCCTTTCTTGTACGTTCCGAGCCCTCTGGAAAAAAGGCCAGGACACTTCCCATTACTCTTCCGCCTGGAGGCTGGAGGAGTCGAAAGTCAGCGTATAATCAATTTCATACGGCTTGCTCATGGCTGTCGTATCCCCTACGACAGGCACCGGGGCGTCAAACCCTTCCACCGGGATCTCAAAAACGGAATTGCCGTCTGTGGAAACCGGGGTGATCTTTTCGCCATTCACAATCATATAGTCATATTTGTCGCTGCTCCAGGTAATCGTGGCTGTAACCTGCCCGTCCTCCACCTTGATTTCAGTAGGGGAAGATACAGAAGCACGCCCGCTCCCTCCTTCCAGCGTGACATTGACTGTATATGTACCGTCTGCAATGTCCAAAGCTTGTGCGGAAACCGGCGTCGCATCCGCGCTGGCATCTGCACTGGCGTCCGCGCTCGCGTCGGCACTGGCATCTGCGCTTGCATCGGAAGATGCGGCAACCACTGCCGCTGTGCCGCTTGCACTGGCATTTGCGCTTGCGTTAGAGGATGCGGCACTGGAAGCGCCGCAGCCCGCCAGCGCTGCTGCCACGAAGGCAGCAGACATGGCGATCGCTAAAAACTTCTTTCTCACTGCTGAGCCCCTGCAGCCGGCTGTGCGTTGCTGCTTGCTGCGTTAGCGCTTGCATCTGCGCTTGCGTTTGCGCTGGCATCAGAAGATGCTGTATAAGTTACAGTAGTCCCATTGCCGCTTGCACTTGCGTTGCTGCTTGCTGCGCTGGAAGCGCCACAACCTGCCATTGCTGCTGCGAAAACAACTGCCATAGTAACTGCCAAAATTCTCTTTTTCATTTCTCTTAAATCCTCTCTTTCTTTTTACCGCAGGCAATAAAAAAAGGAAGCACTTTACGTACTTCCCACTGATTATAGCGAATTGATGCCGTTCCTGCAAGATTTTGTAACAATTTGTTAAAAATCAGATCAAAAACAGGTGAAGGTTTTAAAGATTAAAGGATGCCGGTGAGCCAGATTTCCAGCCCGATACAGACCAGCACCACGCCGCCGGCAATATCCGCCTTGCCTTCCAGCTTTTTCCCTGCCTGGGCGCCAAACAGGCATCCCAGGAAACAGATGCAGAAGGTAACAGCAGCAATGATGACAGACGCGGCAAACGCTTTCGCGGCGCTGTAGGAGGCAATCGCAAAGCCCACCGAAAGGGCATCGATGGAAGTCGCCACTGCCTGGAGGATAAGGGTTTTCAGGTCCAGCACCTGCACCTCCTGCTTATCCTCTTCCTTCCTGCCTTTCCGGCTCTTAATCCCTTCCCATACCATCTTTCCGCCGATATAACAAAGGAGGCAGAGGGCGATCCAAGGGATGAAAAGCGTAAACCGGGAAAACACCTGTACAATGGTATGGACACAGAACCAGCCGGCCATCGGCATCAGTGCCTGGAAAAACGCATACATGCCTGATGTCCCCATCATTTTCCGCCTGGACATCCCCGGTTCCCTAAGCGTATTCGCGATTGAAACCGTAAATGCGTCCATTGTAAGACCAAAGCCCAGCGCCAGGCTGTTTATAATAAAGGCGAACATCTGCTTTCCTTCCTGTACTTATATATATCCTTTAGCCATCTGCTTTCATGTCCTGCTTCCGGTTCTCCCATGGCCTGCTGCAAGCTCCTTTTTCCATAGCTTTACAAGTATAGGGGAGGGCTGCTTTGTTCGTCAAGACAAACCATAGCAAGCGCCCCTTCCATGCGTTATAATAATTTCGTTCCTATATAATATAATAGGTGAAAAGTTTTACAAACAGGAAAAGCGCCGGCTGCCGGAAGGCAATACAGGACGCTAGGTGAGCCACGCCATTTCTATACGTGTTCCGCACGTGGGCGTGGCCTGCGTCATCGCCTTGCAGGCGATGGCATGAGAAAGGACCAAAGGATGTCTTATACTACTGAATACAAAATGAAAAAAGGGCTGGTGCTTATCACCGCGGACGGCTACCTGGGAGATGAGGATTTTTACCTGATCCAGGATGTGATTAAGGAAGTCCTCCATCCCGATTCCATCACTTACGGGGTGGATTCCTTAGGGGCTACCGGTTCTTTTGTCAAAGACGGCATTACTGTACGCATGAGCAGCGAATCCCCCTTTGACGCCTGCTGCTTCGATTATAAAGAAAACGACTTGACGGATGAACAGAAAGCCACCTTGTCTTCCTGGCTGGAGCTTGTCATGGAAAAAGTCCATGAAAAGAAAGCCCCTGTGGACCATTCGGATGACGATGAATGGTAAACCTGCCTTTCGCCCCTTGCTGTGCGGCAAACAGGCAGCAGCCTTTCTATCCTCTTGGATGGAAGGCTGCTGTCATTTGATACAGCAGGCACGGATGAGGCACCGTCCCATGAAATGAGAACAGCAATATAAGCCACGCCATTTATATGCGTGCAAAGCGCGCGGGCGCGGCCTGCGCCATCGTCTTTCAGGCGATGATATAAGAAAGGAACGAAAATGCCCTGTACGACCCTTTTAGTAGGAAAAAAGGCTTCTTATGACGGATCCACCATGATCGCCCGAAATGACGATTCCGGTTCCGGCCACTATACGCCGAAAAAATGGGACGTAGTCCAGCCTTCCCGGCAGATGCGCCATTACAAATCCGTCTTAAGCCATGTAAAAATCGAACTGCCGGATAACCCCATGCGTTATACCTGCGTCCCCAACGCAGTAGAAGGAGAAGGCATCTGGGCTGCTGCCGGCGTCAATGAAGAAAACGTGGCCATGACCGCCACAGAGACCATCACTTCCAACGAACGCGTCTTAGGGGCTGACCCCCTGGTAAAATACATCCCGGCGGAAGAAGCGCAGGACGGACAGGAGCATCCCGGCGGCATCGGGGAAGAGGACCTGGTGGTACTGGTGCTGCCTTATATCCACAGCGCCCGGGAAGGGGTGGAAAGGCTTGGCTCCCTCCTGGAGCAGTTTGGCACCTATGAGATGAACGGCATCGCCTTTTCCGATGTAGATGAGATCTGGTGGATGGAAACCATCGGAGGGCACCACTGGATCGCCCGCCGGGTGCCGGATGATTCTTACGTGGTCATGCCCAACCAGCTGGGGATCGACAGCTTTGACTTAAATGACGCCTTGGACGCGCGGGAAGAATACATGTGCTCCGCAGGCCTAAGGAAATTGATCCAAGAGCATTTCCTGAACTTGTCCTTTGACGGGAAACTGAATCCCCGTACTGCTTTCGGCAGCCACGATGACGCGGACCATGTCTACAACACGCCGCGTGCCTGGTTCATGGGGCGTTACTTCAACCCCCGCACTTATAAGTGGGACGGTCCGGATGCGGACTATACGCCCCGCTCGGACGATATTCCCTGGTGCTTCGTACCGGAACACAAAATCACCCCGGAAGATGTCAAATACGTACTATCTTCCCATTTCCAGGGGACGCCTTATGACCCTTACGCAAGCTATGGGGAAACGGATATGCGCGGCGCTTACCGTTCCATTGGCATCAACCGCAACGACTTCCTTGCCATGATGCAGATCAGGCCGTACCTTCCAAAGGAATCCCGCACTGTGGAATGGCTCTGCTTTGCCTCCAACGCGTTTAATGCCTGGATCCCGCTGTATACCAATGTAAAGGACGTGCCGGATTTTCTGGGATGCACGACGGATGAAGTTTCCACCGGCAGCTTCTACTGGTGCAGCCGCCTGATTGCCGCCCTTTCCGACGCCGGGTACCGCAAATGCTTAAACCACATTGAACGCTACCAGCTGGCCGTCCAGTCCAAGGGGCAGGAAATCCTAGCTTCCTATGACCCGCTTCTTGAAAAAACGGATGAAAAAGAAGCCGCCGCCCTTCGCGAGAAAGCCAACAGGGAAATGACAGATGCCCTGCAGAAGATGTGCCTGGATACTTTGGGCAAAGTCCTTCTGGAAACCAGCAACCTGATGAAAAATTCCTACGCCCGTTCTGACGCTTAAAGAAGGCAGCGGGCTGCCCGATGAAAATTTCTGAGGCTTCTTTCTTAACTGGATTCCCGGGATATTCATTGGAAGATACAGGCCTGCTCAAAAAGACACAAAAGCCAGGCCGCCCGGTTTCGGCGCCTGGTTCTAAGAAACGCCTTGCATGTCCCGCATGCAAGGCGTTTTTCTTACGTCAGCTTCTTTGCGAAGTGACCGTGGATGCCGACCCCTTCCATCTCGACGATAAAGGCCTTGGGATCGTATTCCCGCACAATGCTGTAAAGCCGCCCGGTTTCATATTTGCTGAGGAAAATAACGAAGACTTTCACATTGTCCCCGGTAAAGGATCCCTGCCCGGAAAGCTGTGTAAGCCCCCGCTCCAGCCTGCCCATGATTTCCACTTCCATAGGCCTTGTGTCCTCCAGCTTGGTAATGAGCAGCACCTGGGAATTGATATTCTGGGTGTGGATCTTGTCGCAGGCCAGGGCGTTTACGGCAGAATAAATCAAAGAATAAATCACCGTAGGGATGTCAAACAAAAGCAGCATGACCGCATAGAGCACGATATTGGAAAGCAGGGAGATCTTCCCCACGGAAAGGCTGCCCTTCTGGGAGACCCACAGCATGCCTAAAAGGTTCATGCCGCCGTCACAGGCGCCCATCCTCAGGATGATCCCGATCCCTGCGCCGCAAACGATCCCCGAAATAGCGCAGTTTGTCAGCTCTTCGTCCATGACCGGGGCAGAGGGGATGGGGATAATAGTCAGGAGCAGGGTTATAAGGGTGACCGCCACGATGGTCTTATAGATAAAGCGGTGCCTCATTTTCCGGTAACACAAAACCATGGCCGGCACGTTCATGATGTAATACAGGATACCGGCGCTATCCAGGTTTCCGAAATGGACCCCTGCCCGTTCGAAAAGATGCTGGAACAGCTGCGCGAAACCCATCATGCCGCCCGCGTAAAGATGGAGTGGGCGCAGGAACAGGTTCATACCTATGGCATAGATTATCGCCCCCGCGGCAATCCAGAGGATTTTTACCGACTCTTCTTTCCAGAATTCCTTGTCATCCTTCTGCTGCTCGGCTTCTTCTGTCCGAATGACCTGGCTTTCCAAAGAACTGCTTTTTTCTTTTTTCGTCATGCTTTCGCCTTTCCACCTGTCTGGAAGAATTGACCGGTACCGCGGCATAAACAGGCCGGAGGCACTCTAAAGGGAAACTTCCGCCTTTTCCCTGAACGGCCTTTACGCCGCCCTGCCGGCCAGGTGCTGCCTGTCCCACTGCCCCGCCGGAGGGTACTGCCCTCTTTCCTGCCCTGCGGACAATAAAATTGGTTTTTGGGAATTTATTATACCATGGCATCGGCAGTGCCTTGTACCACTTTTCCGTAAAAAAAGCGCAAAAACGCCCGGCAAGGATATCCCCTGCCGGACGCCATAAAAGATTCTCAATTTTACCCTTTTCAAAAAGCTTTCAGCTATTCCCAAAGGACCTGCCTTCTTCTTAACTCCTCTTTCCTGCTTTCTTCACGAACCTTCCTTCTTTCCAGATTCTTAGGGAACCAGCACGGCAGGCTTTCTCCTTTGGCTGTTTACATAGCAGCTTTTCTCTCCAGCTCGCTGTCTGCTGCTGCCATCGCGTAAGGATTCAGAACGTGGTCCAGCTGCCCGCTGGTCAAAAGCCCTTCTTCCAGGACCAATTCCCGGACGCCGCGGTTTTCGCGGACGGAGCGTTTTGCGATCTCGGCTGCTTTCTTGTAACCGATGTACGGGTTTAAAGCGGTGGCGATGCCGGCGCTGCTTTCCAGGAGGTCCTTGCAGCGCTTACGGTTTGCGGTGATGCCGCTGATGCAGTGGTCTGTCAGGGTATTTACCGCGCCGGTCAGAGAAGTAATGGATTCGAACAGGTTATAGAAAAGCACCGGCTCAAAAGCGTTCAGCTCCAGCTGCCCTGCTTCTGCTGCCATGGTGATGGTGGTGTCATGGCCGATGACTAAGAACGCTACCTGGGTAACGACTTCCGGGATAACCGGGTTTACTTTGCCCGGCATGATGGAGGAGCCGTTCTGCCTTGCCGGGAGGTTGATTTCGCCGATCCCGGTCTTAGGGCCGGAGGAAAGGAGCCTGAGGTCATTGCTCATCTTGGAAAGGCCTACGGCACAGGCCTTAAGCGTGCCGGATACGGAAACAAAGCTGTCCAGGTTTTCCGTGGCATCAAACAGGTCGTCTGCCTGGCGCAGCGGCATGCCGGAAACCTTTGCCAGGCACGGCACTACGTTGTGGAGGTAATAATCAGAAGCATTCATTGCGGAACCAATGGCTGTGCCGCCCAGGTTTACGCTGTACATTTCCTTTTTCACACGCTCGATGCGTTTCCTGTCCCTGGCCACCATGCTGGCATATGCGTGGAAGCTCTGTCCAAGCATCATCGGAACCGCATCCTGCAGCTGGGTCCGTCCCATTTTGATGACGTCTTCAAATTCCTCTGCCTTGTCCAGCAGCGCATCCTCCAGCCTCTCCAGCTCTTCCAGAAGCGGGGTAAGGAGGGAAAGGACCGTCATCTTGCCGGCAGTAGGGATCACATCGTTGGTGGACTGTGCCATGTTCACATCGTCATTGGGATGTACCCTGTCATAAGCACCAAGGCTGCCGCCCAGGAGTTCATTCGCGCGGTTAGCCAAAACCTCATTCATGTTCATGTTGGCGCTGGTGCCTGCCCCGCCCTGGATGGCGTCTACAATGAACTCGTCACGGAACATACCATCCATAACTTCCTCACAGGCTTTGATGATGGCTTCGGACTTTTCGCTGTCCAGCATCCCTGCGCCACGGTTGGTAATGGCTGCCGCCTTCTTGACTTGTGCGAGATTCCTTAAGAATTCCGGGTTCATCTGGTGGCCGGTGATCCGGAAATTTTCCTGTGCACGCATGGACTGTACTCCATAATATGCTTCTCCCGGCACTTCCCTGGTCCCTACAGAATCTGATTCAAGCCTTGTATTCATTTTGGTTCCTCCTTTGAATTTTAGAAGACGGCGGACCGTATGTTTTACAATTGAAATGTTCCTGCCATCCGAAACAACTT
>CADBRV010000011.1 GCA_902797185.1 uncultured Lachnospiraceae bacterium | reverse complement strand
GCGGTTAGAGATTACCTTGACCACAAAGGCAGCCTTCCCAGTCGTACAAAAGAAGAAGAAATGCGTGACAGGATCGCAGAACTAGAATTCCATGACCAGTATCAGACAGCGGCATAAAGAAATACCCTTGCTGACATTTCGTCAGCCAGGGTAAACCTAGAACTTATTGTTATTCATTGTCCACTTGACGGGTAGCACACCAAACTGTCAATATTGAGGAGAAGGCAGGTTTTCTTATTTCGTATGATGTTCCAGAATCCCCTTCAGCCTTGAAAAGAATGTTGCGGTTGTCACAGCCGCGGCTGTCGCGTCACTGATGGGCTCAGCGAGGAAGACGCCGAATACAGGATTGGCGGTCACATGGGGCAGGACCAAGATCAGCGGGATCAGCAGGATCAGCTTCCGCAGGCAGGCCAGGAACAGGCTGATTTTCGCCTGCCCCAGGGCGACGAAAGACTGCTGGCAGGCGATTTGGAACCCGAAGGCAAAAATAGCCGCAAAGTAGACCCGCATGGCTGCCTTAGTATATTGGATCAGGCTAGCGTTCGTGGTAAAAATGCCGGCGATGACCTGCGGAACAGCCATGATCAGGATCCAGCATAAAAGCGCGTAGCCCGCGCAAGAAGCCAGCAGCAGGTAGAAAGATTTGCGGACACGGTCTGATTTTCCAGCGCCGTAATTGTAGCTGATGAGGGGAGTGCTGCCCTGCGCGATGCCGTTCAGAGGCATGGTGACCAGTGACATGACGCTGGTGGCGATGGTCATAGCGCCCACCGCGATATCTCCGCCGTAGAAAGCAAGGCTGTGGTTATAAGTGATGGACAAGAGGCTTTCGGTTGCCAGCATGACAAAGGTGGAGACACCGAGCCCCAGGCAGGATTTGACGATATTTTTTTCCAAACCAAGCCGGGAACGTTTCAGCCGGATGGTGGATTTTTCGGATGTAAGGAACCGAAGCGTCCAGACGCAGCTGACCGCCTGGCTGATGACGGTGGCGATGGCGGCGCCCTTTACGCCCATGCCTGCCCCGAAGATGAAAATCGGGTCCAGCACGATATTGATGGCGGCGCCGATGACCGTGGTAAGCATGCTGGTGTGCGCAAACCCCTGCCCGGAAATAAACAGGTTCATTCCCAGCGTCAGCGTTACAAAGATGGTCCCCAGGATATAAATCCTCGCGTATGCGATGGCATAGGGGTAAGTGGTGTTTGACGCGCCGAAAAAATTCAAAAGGGGAGGCGCCGCCAGGTACAGGATGATGGTCAGTGCCACAGAGATCAGGACCAGCAGGGTAAAGCTGTTTCCGAGGATTTTTTCGGCTTTCTTTTTATCGCCTTTGCCCAGGTTGATGGAAGCCATGGGCGCCCCGCCGCTGCCCACCAGCATGGCGAACGCGTTAATCAGCGTCAGGATCGGCACGAAAAGCCCGGCGCCGGTCAGCGCGGCCGCACCGTTTACCGCCATGTGCCCGATATAGATCCGGTCTACAATGTTGTAAAGAAGGCTCACCACCTGTGCGACGACAGAAGGGAGCGCGAGTTTAAAAAAGAGGGACCGTACGGATCCCTCGCCAAGCTGGTCTGTTGTGGTCAATTTATGGGTGCCTCCAGAAGTTTTTTCTTATATTATACACGCATGCTTCACATCTGTTGTGCTTCCATTTTTAGAAAAGAACATGCGCCCACTGTACGATTCCGCCCGGCGGCAGGGGCATGGGATCTGGACGAATATTGGCCTGCAGCAGACGGCGGGACGTCAAATCGCGTTCCGCATCCTGAAGAGTCTGTAAATCGTGGATATCCAGTTTATGAATCAATACATCGCTTTCTGGATAACAATATATTCGTTCAGACACGATTCCCTTCCTTCTCCTTGTATTTTTTTATAAACTGTTGGATTTCTTTTTCCTGTTCTTCAGCTGATTTATGGCTGAATTCTTCAAGATCTTGAAGTTGTTCATCGTTAAGAGGCATTCCTTCCATGGCCATGCTTGCAGCAACGTTCCGCACGGGTTTTGAGATGGTATTTTCCTTCGGAAGGGCAACGTCGAAGGGAATCCGCCTTTGAAGGATGATCTGCTTGATCGTCATATTTAATACAGCAGATAAATTTGTCCCTAATGCACTTAAGATTTCGCTGGCTTCTTTTTTATCTTTTTCATCAGTCCGGATTTGAATATATGTATTTGCCATAATGCTTACCTCCTTGCGTACATTATAATGTCATAACAATGTCACTACAATCGATGATAATATTTTTTTCCTGACATTAATTAGGAGAAGAAGGATAGGTGAAAAAATTTCTACAGTACCTTATTAGGAAAGTGGATAGATTGATGCAGGGCGCGATAGTTACAGTATAATATGTGGATAAAGATATTGATTGTAAGGACAGACGCCGCATTCCAAATCGTCCTTAAAGAGAGCCGTGCCATGGAAGATTACGCTTCATGTGAGGGTGCGGCCTGTGTCACCGCCTGCCAGGCGAGACGGCGGACGATACACTAGTACATCGTAAGGAATCCTCCCACTGAAGAGGGTCCCTCCTTACGATATATAATGGTAAACTGTTTTCAGCACATATTTTACGCAGCCATTTGATATGTAACGTATGCATCGGTGGCATTGTAAGGAGGTGGCAGGAGTCAATGGAACATCTTCGGGGAGTTGTGGAGCGGATTACCTATCAGAATCCGGAGAACGGTTATTCTGTCATCAAATGCCGGGTGAAAAATTACGCGGACCTGGTGACCGTGGTGGGTTCCATGCCACAGGTCCATGTAGGCAGCGTCCTGTACATGGGCGGCTCCTGGCGGGTGGACCCGAAGTACGGGCGGCAGTTTTCCATGGAGACCTTTGAGGAAACCCTGCCGGCTACTACTTATGGCATCGAAAAATATCTGGGCAGCGGGCTGGTGAAGGGGATCGGCCCGAAATTTGCCAAAAAGATCGTCCAGCAGTTTGGCAAAGACACGCTGGACGTGATCGAGGAGGATCCGGACAAGCTGCTGGAAGTGCCGGGCATCGGGAAAGTCCGGGTGGAGCGGGTCAAAAAGAGATGGTCCGAGCAGAAAGAGATCAAGAACATCATGCTTTTCTTGCAGAGCCATGATGTCAGCACGTCCCACGCCACGAAGATTTACAAGACTTATGGCAACGACAGCATCAAAATCGTGCAGGAGAACCCTTACCGGCTGGCGGATGATATCTGGGGCATCGGATTTAAGACGGCGGATATCATTGCCGAAAAGATGGGCTTTGGCCATGAAAAATATGTCCGCCTTCGCAGCGGGATCCTTTATACGTTAAACAAGCTTTCTGAGGACGGGCACTGCTATGCCACGCGGGACATGCTGCTGAAGTCCGGCGCGGAGCTGCTCGGCGTTGAGGATAACCTGCTTTCGATTTCCCTGGATGAAATGGTGAGGAAGGGGGATGTCATTACGGAAGAACTGCCGCTGCCGGCGGATGCTTCCGAGCTGCAGGAGCCGGAGAAGGCGATTTACCTGCCGCCGTTTTATTTTTCGGAAGTGGGCACGGTAAAGCGCCTGCAGGCGATTCTTACCAATACGTCCGGCATCCGGATCCAAAGCGCGGGCCTGGCGCAGCGGATCCAGAAGAAAACGGGCATGCAGTATGACGCAGTGCAGCTCCAGGCAATCCATGCAGCGGTCCAAAGCAAGATCCTGGTCCTGACTGGTGGTCCCGGTACCGGCAAAACGACTACTACGCTGGGCATTATCACTGCTTTTCGGGAAGCAGGGGCAAAAGTCCTCCTGGCGGCGCCTACGGGCAGGGCGGCAAAGCGGCTTTCGGAAGCCACCGGCATGGAAGCGAAAACCATCCACCGCCTTTTGGAGGTAAAGCCTCCGGAGGGGTACCAGCGGAATGAGGAAAACCCTCTGGAAGGGGACGTTCTGATTGTGGACGAGTGCTCCATGATCGATATCATGTTGATGTACAACCTGCTCAAAGCAGTGCCGGACTCCATGACTTTGATCCTGGTGGGGGATATTGACCAGCTGCCATCGGTAGGAGCGGGAAACGTGCTGCGGGACATCATTGCGTCAGGACGTTTTCCGGTGGTGCGGCTGACCCGGATTTTCCGGCAGGCACAGCAGAGCCGGATTATCATGAATGCCCATCGCATCAACGAGGGGAAAATGCCGGACATCAGCAATGGCCGGACGGCGGACTTTTTCTTTATGGATATGGAAAAGGCGGCGCGGCAGGAAGGGCTTGCACCGGATGATACCGCCGCCATCGCCCAGCTTACGGCGGATACGATCGTGGGGCTGGTACAGACAAAGCTGCCCAGGTATTATCATACGCCTTCCAGGGAAATCCAGGTGCTGACGCCCATGCAAAGGGGCGTGGTGGGAGCCGGCAATTTGAACCTGCTCCTGCAGGAAGCGATAAATCCGGGAAATGGAAGCTTTGGGCAGGGCTGTTCGGAAGGCTTAAAGCGTGCAGGGATTGAGTATCGCCAGGGCGACAAAGTCATGCAGATCCGGAATAATTATGATAAGGAAGTCTTCAATGGGGACATTGGGATCATCGATTCCGTTGATGTGGAAGAAAAGTCCCTAACCGTGAATTTTGACGAACGGACTGTGGAATATGATATTTCCGAACTGGATGAGCTGGTTCTGGCTTATGCCACGACGATCCACAAAGCGCAGGGGTCGGAATATCCTATCGTGGTCATGCCGCTTTTGATGAACCATTTTGTGATGCTGCAGCGGAACCTGGTTTATACCGGGATCACCCGGGCAAAGAAAATCCTGGTCATCGTCGGGACGAAGCGCGCGCTGGCTTATTCCGTAAAGCATGTGACCGTGACCAAGCGGAACACGATGCTGAGGGAGCGCCTACAGAAAACGCTGCCGGTCTGGGAAGGCATGGCGGTGCAGGAAGAGCTGTCGATGCAGGAAGGCGCAGCAGGATGGAAAGGATTTCCGACTCAAGAAGAAGGCCCTTTACATGAAGAAAAAGCAGTCCAGATGGAACTGCCACTGCATGAGGAAAAGGCATCTCGGGGTGGGAAGTCTTCACAAAAGGGACAGCCGCTTCCGAAAAAGCAGGCATCGCGAGGGAGCGGATCGAGTCTGGAAAAAACAGCAAACCAAGCTTCAGATTCTAAAGACGCAGACCATCGTTCTGTCATTTCCTACAGTGCGGCGCGGGAGGAAACAGAGCCGGGCCCCAAGGTAGCGGAACCGAATCCTATGGCAACAGGCTCCAATGAGGATTCCATCACCCAGAGGCTGAGCCATGAAAAATGGCTGCGGCAGGACCTTTTCCTGCGGATATCCAAATCATCCTTCCGGAGCCGGTTCCATTTGTCGGAGAAAGACAAGCAGTATGTCCGGGACAAAGGCATGGATACCATTGAAAGCCACGCCAGGGATTTTGTGGCAAAGCGGCTGGCGCCGGCAGTGATTCCGAACGATGGGAAGCAGACGCCGATGCGTGGGCATCCGGTCTTCATCGCCCAGCATGCGACAGGATGCTGCTGCAGGGGCTGCCTTTACAAATGGCACGGGATCCCGGCAGGGCATGAGCTTACGCAGGAAGAGCAGGACTATGTAGTCGGCGTTTTGATGAAATGGATCAAGAGGCAGATGGGCGAGTAGGCAGGCAGAAAGGATGGAAAGATGATTTTTTATTTTTCCGCTACAGGCAACAGCAAATATGTGGCAGAGCGCATAGCGGATGCGTTAAATGATACGGCTGTTTCCATCGAGCACGGCCAGGTTTCTTACGAGATCCCTGAAAATGGGATTCTGGGATTTGTCATGCCGACGTATACGTGGGAGATGCCCAGCATCTGCCGTGCTTTTTTGAAAAATACAGAATTTAAGGCTGCTGCCGGCACCTATGTTTTTGAAGTTTCAACGTATGGCGTGATGCCTGGGGCGTCCGGCGCGGATGCAAAGCACATTTTGCAAAGCAAGGGAATCCAGGTGGATGCCCTTTTCGGAATACAGATGCCGGATACCTGGACGCCGATTTTTGATCTTAGTGACAAGGAAAAGGTAGCAGAGAGAAATAGGGCTGCCGAGCAGGAAATTGGCAGCATGATCCCAGCCATCCAACAGAGGAGGCGTGGGAATTTCCAAAAACGCCGGATGCCTTACGCGGTCCGGCTGGTTACCGATCCGGTTTACCAGTCGCTAAGGCTGACCAGACATTTCCATGTGGAAGATTCTTGCATCGGATGCGGGCTCTGCGCCAGAAAGTGCCCGGTTTCCGCCATTGAAATGAAAAAGAAAAAGCCGTCCTGGGTTAAAAAGCAGTGCACAATGTGCCTGCGCTGCCTGCACCACTGTTCGGTATTTGCGATCCAGTATGGAAGCACAACCAAAAAGCACGGGCAATATCGGAACCCGCATGTAAAGGTATGAGACATTTATTGCCTGTCGTGGATCCATAACATAAAATGATTTTATAAGAACATTACGGAAAACGAATGCAGGAGGATTTACATATGGTACGGCATATTATTTTATGGCAGATGAAGGACGAGCTTACGCAGGCGCAGAAAGAGGAGGCTAAGGCGAAGATCAAAGAGCAGATGGAGGACCTGGCAGGAAAAGTGCCGGGGCTGGAGAAAATACAGATCATTGCGGATGTCCTTCCTTCCTCCAACGTGGACCTGATGCTGGACTGCACGCTGGCGGATGAAAAAGCTCTGGAAAATTATGCGGTCAATCCGCTGCATGTTGCGATAAAAGACGGGCTGATCATGCCGAACGTGAAGTCCAGGTACTGCATCGACTATACACTGTGAAAAAAGCAAACAAGAGTAAATCATAATACATAATCATTGAAAGTAATCATAAACGTAATAAAGAAGAATAATAGGAAAACCCCTTGTTTGTAATGGAAAGGGGAAAAACGGAAGGCATGCCGGTCAGTTCGTGATTATTGGGGAATTACTTATGGCATGAGGCGTGGCTTCTGAAATACTGCATGGCAGAACACAGTGCGGCAGGATGCGTGCTTCTGCGCCTATGTGCCATACATATTAATAAGGGAGTACTTGTTATATGAAAAAACCGGTAAAAATTTTAATCACCGTCCTGGTCATCGTGGGAGTCTTGACCGGGGCGTCCTTCTGGTATGTAAACGATTATTACCACGCAAAGGATACGCAGGACGCGCTGGCTGATACCAAGACCGTGCGGGTGCAGGACATGAGCTATGGCTACTTTGTCGATGGTCCGGGGGAGGATACGGCGCTGGTATTTTATCCGGGGGCAAAGGTGGAAGATATATCTTATCTGCCGATGCTCAAAGAGATCGCGGCAGGCGGCATGGATTGCTTTCTGGTGAAAATGCCCGGGAACCTGGCAGTGCTTGGGGCAAACAGGGCACAGGGCGTCATAGACCAGTACGATTACGACCACTGGTATATTGGCGGGCATTCCCTGGGCGGAGCCATGGCGGCAAGTTTTGCCGCAAAGCATACGGACGAGCTGGACGGGCTGGTGCTTTTGGCGGCTTATTCCACGAAAGACCTTTCCCAGAGCGGCCTTATGGTGCTTTCCATTTATGGCAGCGAGGACCAGGTGCTGAACCGGGAAAAGTATGAGCAGGACAAAACCAACCTGCCGGACGACACCCAGGAATATGTGATTAAAGGCGGAAACCACGCGGGCTTCGGGGATTACGGTGCCCAGAAAGGCGATGGCACAGCCACCATTTCCGCGGAAGACCAGCAGGACCTGGCGGCAGAAAAAACCCTGGAAGCATGCGTGGCAGGTTACAAAAAGGAAAACCTGGTCCAGGATCATTCCGGTGATGCGGAGAAAGGGCAGGAAAGCGGCAGTAAAGATGCCCATGAATCCGGTGATGAGGCAGAAGATGGCAGCGAGGAGCCCCATGAGGGGCAGACGGACGCGGCAGCCGGTTACACAGAGACAGACCTGCTGGATTGGGATGAGGGAGACGTGTTTGGCGTCGTTTACCTTGGCGGGGCGGATACATTTGAAAATGTCCTCGCAGGGACAACTGGCCAGGCTGCTGTGAAAGCCTATCCTTCTTTAGAAGGGCATGGCGTGGATGTGGACATGCAGGGGGATGAGTATTACGCGATCCTTCCGCGATATAAAGGGCAGACATTTTCCTTCTATCCGGCAGAGGTAAATCCGGACACAGGGGATTATGAGGATTCCCAGTCTCCGACGGTGGAAATCGAAAGTGACGGCAGCATTATCGTGCTGCATTGCAATGTGTCTGATTTGTATTCCAATACCGCCATTTCGGCGACCTATCCGGACCAGGCGGCCGCAAACGGGATCGCTTCCATTTCCTGGCATCCGTATCTGAGCCTCAGAGACGGGCAGGTCGTGGCAGATGTTTCTGGAGTGCGCGTTCGCAACGTCGCGCCTCTGAGTGTGGATGACGTTTCCTATTATTGGGAAAACCTCCTGGGCTGGGGCGGTTCAGCAGGCAGCAGCCTGAAGACCCAGATCGCGGCAGTCAGCCTGCTGGAATGGGCTTCTTCCAACGGCATCTACCGCTATGAAGGCACGGAGCCGGAGGAGGCGGTGCGCGCCTGGTATGACGGGCTCAGTGATGACCAAAAGCAGAATTTCCAGGAAAATATGGAAAGCGTCTTCGAAGCAGGAGACGCGATTCTGGATGGCACGGCGGACGAAGGGCTGCTTTCCGATTCGGGTGTCAGCGAGCAGGCACAGGAGCTGCGCGGGTATGACGGTATCCCGCAGGATTGGCTGAGGCTCAAGAAAGTAGCTAGAGCGCTGAAATAGCAGAATTTCGAAATTGCCTGTTTCCGCTGTATTGTTCAAGAGTTTTTTGCAAGAAGGCAGAGAGATGTTTTGCAAGCGGGCAGAGAGGTGTTTCGCAGGCAGACGGATGTGTCGGTTCTTCCTACTAGGCCAATAGACCAAGTAGGAAGAAGTGAATTTTTAAAGAGTGACAGAGAGAAAAATGAGATTATTTTTAGCGGTCCAATTTGATAAAAAATTTAACCAGTCGCTGATCCAGGTCATGCATGACTTGAAGAAAAGCGGCGTCACCGGCAATTATGTCCCCGGCGCGAATCTTCACATGACGCTGGTGTTCATCGGAGAGACAAACCAGGCGCAGGAGGTTAAGGATATTTTGAAAAATATCCCGGTGCCGCCGGCTCGGATCAAATTGGATGAGCTGCAGTTGAAAGGAAACCTCCTGCATGCAGAGGTCAAGGGAAACCAGAAGCTCAAATCTTACGTATCCAATGTAAAGGATGCTTTTGAGGCGGCAGGGATTCCTTTCGACAAGAAGAAATTTATGCCCCACATTACACTGGTGCGGAAAGCAGCTGGAAATTACAAAGGTATCGCTCTGCCTAAAGAGGAGATGACAGTCAGCAAGGTTTCCTTGCTGAAGTCCGTGCAGAAGGATGGAAAGAGGATATATACAGAGATTGCAGCTTTTGGGAAATAAAAGGACCCGACAGCAGGTTTTATCCTGCGCCGGATCCCTTTTTCTAAAGGATATAACAGAGGTTTTCTGCCGCGATCCTCTGGCATTCATACAGGGAAAAATCAGAATAGAAAGCCATATGGGTGTCAGGACCACGTCCTCCCGTCCCACAAAGGGGCACTTCAAAGTGTTTTCATTGGTTTCTTCTTTGAGCACGTCCAGGCCTGCACCGAAGACCTTGCCGGTATTAAAACACCCAGCAGGGCGTCTTCATCCATCATATCGCCACGGGAAACGTTTACGATGATGGGCTTTTTCTTCATCATGGCAACATCGAGTTCCAGCCTGTGGATTCTTCCAGGAAATACCCGCCGTTTATCATCGCGCTGCTTCCATTGATCCTGGTCGTGATCCTTGGATGCCTGCATGATTGGCATAAGCGTGGCGCAGAAGGGCTTTGCAGGGAAAGATGCTTTCGAGATTTTGGCAGAAATAAAAATGGTAAAAATCAGAAATTCCATCAAGTACGCAGTTGGGATGGATTTCTCAAAAATATATAGCCTGGTTACGTGAACGAAACCGCCTTACTTCATTGTGCCTCCTTACATACTGATTCATATTTTGTTACTATCGATGCAGAGGTTAAAAAGGTTCCTATAATGTAGGAAAAAATTGAAAAGGGGGAATGAAAATGTCTGCAAGTGTCGTAATAGGCATTATTGCGATTATTGCGGCCTTTGCCCTTCTGATCGTCTTGTGCTTCAGAGGGTGGTCAGCCATGTATGTGGCTCCGATCTGCGCTATGGTCGTGATAATTGCATGCGGCATGCCTCCGGTGGGCACGATGGTAAACGTGTTTGCCGGCGGGGCAGGAGGGTTTGTAACAGGATTGTTACCGATTTTCCTGCTGTCCATTTTGATCGGGAGGGTGTACATCTCTTCCGGCGCAGCAACAAATATCGCGACGTTCCTGATGGGGGTCTTCGCGAAAAACGCGGATGTGAAAAAGCGCCAGACGGTCGGCGTCATTATTTCCATCACGGTCAGCTGGATCATGTGCTTTGGAGGAATTGATACTTTCTGCGCGCTGTTCACACTGTTCCCGGTTATCCTGACCATCTGCGGTTCGGCAAATATCCCGAGACGCTATATGATCGGCATGATCACCTGCGGTGTTTCCGGAGCGGCTTGTACGCCGGGTGCGCCACTGGTAGCAAACTCGATTCCGATGAGTATTCTGGGGACTTCTTCCACGGCAGGCCTTGTACCTGGCCTTGTGGGCGCCTTTATCGTGCTGTTCGGAGGTGGTTTCTATCTGATCCGCTCCATCCATAAAGCGACCGACCGGGGCGAAGTATTTGAGCCGGGCAACATCGAGTTCCAGCCGGTGGATTCTTCCAGGAAATACCCGCCGTTTATCATCGCGCTGCTTCCGCTGATCCTGGTCGTGATCCTGTTTAACATTACAAATACGCTTCCACTGGCTTTGCTGTTTGGCTTTCTTTTGGCACTGGTGCTTCTTACTCCTTATATCCAGCCCAGAGATGGCATGACCAGGGGAAGGGTGCTGGTAGCAGAGCTCAATGAAGGTGGAAAATCCACCGCCGAAGCACTGCTCCTGGGCGGCATCATCGCAGGTTTTGCCGCAGTCGTACAGCAGACCGATGCATACAATGCCATGATTGACGGGGTGACGCATCTTCCGATCCCAGCGCCGCTGGTAGTGGTTATTTCCGTCGCAATCCTTGTAGGCCTGACCGGGTCGCCACCTGTTGCACTTCAGATCGTCGTGCCTGTGCTTGCCGCATCGTTGGCATTAAGCCCTGTTGCAATCCATAGGATCGCAACCATTACGGCCAGCACCTTTGATACGCTTCCTTACCAGGGAGCCATCATCATCATGCTAGGCATGGCAGACCTGAAACACAAAGAAGGTTATCCGCCGGTATTCATGTGTACCGTCGTGATGACCGGCCTTGGCGCAATCGTTACCGCCCTCCTGTTTGCGATGGGGGTAGGGCTGTAATGGATTGGGAGTATGGAACGATGTGAATTCATAGTTGATCGTAAAGCATAGCTGGTATTAAGCTATGGCCGACCGTAGGACAGAGCCTGCGTTACGCTACGACTTATCGATGCACGGAAACCATATTCAATATTGGATGAAAAATTTAATACCCTGTTTTTCTTGAAGCAGCCATGCAATTATGCCCTGTTTCCGCTGTGCCAGCCTGGTGCTGGCAGCAGAGGCAGCGGCAGAAAGCATGGCTGCTTTTTCGTCTTCGATGATAAGATCCCCGTTTGTAAGGCAAGCGACCCAGTGGGACCCATGGCATTATTCCTCCATTTAGAAAAATATGATAAAATAAACCAAAGTACGTGATTTTTTCATTGCTTGGATTCGTCGGGCTATGCTATTGAAAATTGGGATGGTGCACCGGCATGGCTGGTTCCGGCATCTTGGTTTGATAAAATGTATATTTTGGAAAGCCACGCCAATGAAGTGCGCGTTTCGTGCGCGGGAAGGACTGGCTGCATCGCATTTTGGGTGATGAAAAAGAATAGTAATTGAGGGGGATATTATGAACAAGGCTTACAGGGATCATGCTGCCGGGGAAAAAAGGAAAACAGAGGCAGAGAAAATAGTCGATTCTTCCCAGTGTCCGATGGAGAAGGATAATGAGGAAGGGATGGTTTTCGATATCAAGAAGGATCCGTATAACCATATGATGAAGATGGTTTTCTGCAGGTGGAAGCCTTTTATCCTGCGGGCTATGGATTTTGATGAGGGCAATCTGACCCATTTTTCCAGGTTTACAAAGCAGCTGCCGATTACCCAGAAGGTGCTTTCGGAAAACCTGCGGCAGCTGGAAGAGGACGGGCTGATTTCCAGGACGGTGCTGGCGACGGTTCCACCCCAGGTGGAATACCGGCTGACCGAAAGAGGGAGAAAGCTGGTCCCGCTCCTGGATGAAGTATATAAATGGGGTTGGGAAGATATGAGGAAAAAGGGGCTTCCAATCGACGCGCTTGGGGAGATGTGGCATGGCTTCCGGGAAAAAGACGAAGAGCTTATGGAGCATCCTTATAAGAAGACGCATACAAAGTGACTGGGTTCCAGGAATGTAAAAAGGCTGGCCAGAGGGATCGGATCGATCGTCAGCCTGAGCTCCGTATTACGTGACGGGGTTCCAAACTTAAAAAAGGCTGGACCAGGATACAAGTAAGACGAATAACCAGCCCACGATATATGCAAAAGCCCGGCAGTATAATTTTTTATGGAGATTTCCTATGTCATTTTCTTACTTTTGGCCAATCATCCTCGTGGTCATCTGCAACACCTTTTACCAGATTTTCGCCAAGGGCATCCCGGCGGATATGGATACCATGGCATCCATGACGGTTACCTATTTTGTGGCAACGATTACATCCGCCTGCCTGTTTTTCATCATGAAACATGGTGGATCCTTGGCACAGGAATACTCCAAAATGAACTATGCGCCGCCACTCCTTGGCGTTGCCATCGTAGGGCTTGAGGTGGGGTTCATCTATGCTTACAAAATCGGCTGGCCGGTCAGTTCCGCGCAGCTGATCGCAAATTCGATCCTGGCTGTAGTCCTGATTTTTGTGGGCGTGCTCCTTTACCACGAAGCCATTTCGGTGAAGAAAGTGGTGGGGATCCTGATCTGCCTGGTAGGGCTGTATTTTATTAAAAATTGATAAATCAGGAATATTGGGGGATCACACTTGTTACAAAAAAATACTGGAAGGTGAAAATATAAGACATTTTATTTGAGCAGCCGATATGGCTGCTTTTCTTATGCTTCAAAGCAGCTTGAAATAGAAATTAATAATGCCATGTATCGGGCTGTGGAGGTATACCTTTCGAGTAATCATGGCAATTCTCGGAAGTGAAAATATATGTGGGGTCACAATCTTTATTCGATATTTTTGAACGCTAACAAGACCATGGTACAGTTTTTTGTATCGGATAGACGTTCAAATCACGGTGGGGACATCGGAAAAGCCCGCGGAACCGGCGGCAACCGCCAAGATGGAAGAATAATATATATTATATATATTATATACGTAAGAGGCACTTTTTAGTGCCTTCTTGCATATAGATAGGCATTTCGATAGGATGAATACAGAATATCAGCCATTAATAGTACTTGCGAAAGTGTTAGAAGTTTTCAGCCAGCACTTTTAGAAAAAGGCCGGCATGATTTTTTATAACAATTACTGCCAGGACTGGCGACATTCGATTAGCTGTCATTAAAAAGAAAAGCTATCACTTTATATGAGGAGGAAACAATATGTTTACATTTAACCATTTTAATTTCAATGTATTAGACCTCGACCGCAGCCTGAAGTTCTATGACGAGGCGCTGGGGCTGAAGGAAGTAAGGCGTACGGAAAAGCCGGATTTCATTTTGGCATATTTAGGCGACGGGAAGACGCCGTTCCAGCTGGAACTGACCTATCTCAAAGACAGAACGGAGCCGTATGATTTAGGAGAAGGCGAAATCCATCTTGCGGTGACGACAAAAGACATGGAAAAGGCCCATGCCCTGCACGAGAAAATGGGATGCATCTGCTTTGAAAACCCGCAGATGGGCGTTTACTTTATCGAAGACCCGGACGGGTATTGGATTGAAATCCTTCCGGAAAAATAAAAGTTCTTTCTGGTTCTGCTTGCCAGTCCCGAACTTAAAATCTGGTGATAGGCCTGCACAATTATTGCAAATGAATAGACGAATCGATACATTTTGTTCCAAAATAACGATTAACCTGAAAAACCTGGGGCTGGATGGT
>CADBRV010000010.1 GCA_902797185.1 uncultured Lachnospiraceae bacterium | reverse complement strand
TGTATAGCGAGAGCTTATCCCGCCGGAAGGGATGACCGAAACAGTTGAAAGGGAGACAAAAGGCATGAGATACCATGAATTAGGAAGTTCAGGAATCCAGGTTTCCAAGATGGGGCTTGGTACATGGGCGATCGGCGGCGGCCCGGCATGGGGCGGCGACCTGGACGAGCAGGTCTGCATCGATACCATTAAGGAAGCGATCAACGTTGGCATCAACATGATTGATACGGCACCGGGCTACAATTTCGGCAACAGCGAGCGGATTGTAGGCAAGGCGCTGAAGGAAGTTCCCCGTGACAAAGTCGTATTGGTTACCAAATGCGGCGTAATCTGGGGCGGAGAAGGGGGAGTTTATGAAGGAAAAGGAACCCCTTGGAACATGGTCGGCGACAGGCGCCTCTACAAACTGCTGACACCGGAATCAATCCGCAAAGAGGTGGAGATGTCCTTAAAACGCCTGGGCACGGATTATATAGACCTGTATATGACGCACTGGCCATCTGTACCGCCGTTTGAGACACCGATTGCGGAGACGGTCGGCGAACTGAACCGGTTAAAGGAAGAAGGCAAGATCAGGGCGATCGGCGCCGCCAATGTAAATATCGAGCAGATCGAAGAGTATGTGGCAAACGGGGAGCTGGACCTGGTGCAGGGCAAATACAATGTACTGTCCAGAGACATTGAGAAGGACCTGCTTCCAATCTGCAGGCAGCATAAGATCACAATGCAGGCTTATTCCCCGCTGGAGCAGGGGCTGCTTACCGGTGCAATCCCCAGGGACTTCGTTCCTGGACCGGGCGATGCAAGGTCAAACAAGCCGCTGTGGCAGCCGGATGTAAGGCCGAAAGTGCATGACATGCTGGACCAGTTCAAACCGATTGCCGACAAGTATAACTGCTCCATTGCGGCACTGAACCTGGCCTGGATCATGTGCCAGGGTGATGAGGTGAACCTTCTGTCCGGCGCTACCACTCCTGACCAGGTTGATATGAACGTGGTGGCAGCAGACGTCGTCCTGGAACCGGAAGACATCCAGAAGATGAATGAACTGGCAGCCGCCGTATTGAAGTAGCAGGAAGTTTTAGCCAGCATGCCCTTTGAGGGAAAAACGTATTATTAATATTTCATTACCTGAGGAGTGATGAAGCAGGACGTGCCCGCGCATATGGCGCGCATTTATGGCACAGGCCTCCGAAACCCTATATCTGCAGAGCCGCCTGAAGGCCTTTCTTGAAAGGCCGGTAGGCGGCCTGTATAGTTTGGTTTCCAGGAGAAGACAGACAAGGGGTGCAATATGGGGAAAGCGAAGACAGAAAAGAAAAAATCGTCCATCATTAAACGTATGATCCTCGCTGTGATATTTGGATTTATCTGTGGTATCCTGGCGATCATTATCCGCGACCAGCTGGGCGGTGTAGACAGCAAGGTCTGGAAAGTGATTGATGCAATCCTTTTCCAGGATATTTCGAAAACCACAGGCTTCCAGGGGATAGGGCTGTTTTATATCATTGGCCAGCTCTTTATGCGCGGGCTTCAGATGGCGATTGTGCCACTCGTACTGACGTCCCTGTCGCTGGCACTGTGTTCCTTGGCAGATCCTAAGAAGCTGGGACGGATCGCCGGAAAAACGTTTATTACCTATTTGTGTTTTTATGTGATAGCCGCAGCCCTTTCCGGGGCCGCCGCTTACGCTGTAATGAAATCAGGAGGTTTTAATGTATCGCTTCCGAGCTCGGAGGTTACGGAAATCTCCACGATGGAAGGGTATAACCCGCTGCAGACAATCGTAAATGCCGTGCCTAGCAATATTTTTGCCGCTTTTTCTTCGAATAATTCCATCCTCTCGGTGGTCGTCGTAGCGATTATCCTGGGGCTTTGCATGACGTTCATGGGGGAAAAGGCAGAGCCACTGAAAAAAGTCATCGACAACCTGAATGAAGTGGTCCAGATGTGGCTTAATTTCCTGATCAACAAAATTGCCCCGACGGCTATTTTCTGTATGATCACCAGGGCGCTTGCAGTGTACGGGACCGAATATATCCGTCCTACCCTGGTCTGGATGGTTACCACGATCGTGGTCAGCCTGGCACTGGTATTTACCATTTATCCGATTGGCATTTTCCTAACCACAAGGCTGAACCCGATTCCTTTTGTGAAAAAAGCCTTTAAAATCGGGCTCTTTGCGGCAGCAACCAACTCTTCCGCTGCAACTCTTCCGCTGAATACGAAGACCTGTACGGAGGAACTGGGATGCTCGGAAGATATTTCCAGCTTTATCCTGCCCACCGGTATGACCATCAATATGAATGGTACTACTGCCATGCATATGATCGCGATTACTTTTATCGCGACTGCTGCAGGAGTGAAAGTCACTCCCGCTATGCTTGTGATGGCTGCCTTTTTATCCATCTGTACCGCTATGGGCACCCCCGCTATACCAATTGCCGGAACTACGATGGTATACGTCGTGATGATGGGGCTGGGGCTTAATTCCGAACTCTGCATGATCGGGTATTCCCTGGTGCTGGCGATGAATTACCTGCCGGGCATGGCGGTCATTACCCTGAACGTCATTGGCGATGCAGCGACAAACGTCATTATCAATTTTAAGGAAGGCGCATTGGACAAGGAAAAATATAACAGTTAATATTCAGGATGCAGTATTTACTACAAATGGAACCCGGTGGTTCCATTTGTAGTAAATGGCTCTCCTTAAGGGCGATTTGGAATGCGGCGTCTGTCCTATATATCGTAAGGAGGGGCCCGCTTCAGCGGGAGGATTCCTTGCGATGCACTAGCCGCATCGCCTTAAGGGCGATTTGGAATGCGGCGTCTGTCCTATATCACGTTCCAAGGCAAAAATCGGTAGTTGTAAATAATATCCCTTCCTGTATAATGAAGAGTTGGAAGATTCTATGGCACTGCTGTACATAAAGGCTCTAAAAATCATTCTTTAAGTAATCAATATTGAGTTGCATAATGTGGACGGATTAGGACATATCTATCACTGCCTTGGTATTTTGAATGCGGATATTTATTTTGCCGGGGGAGGCATAGGTCATGTCCATTATTATGTGAATTTGCGGGATATATAGAATTGTTCCGCTGGGTTTAGTAGGAAAATACAAAACAAGGAAAAGCCTTTTGTTCACCGCAGGACGGGGGAGATAGGGTTATGGCTAGAATATCGGGTAGAGAGAGACAAAGGCAGATCAGGCATTATCTGGAAAATACAGGGCGGGCAACCACTTCGGAACTTTCCGGGAACTGGAATGTGACGGAAGAGACGATCCGCCGTGACTTGGACAAACTGGAGGCACAAGGCCTGGTGACCAGGATCCACGGAGGCGTGATCTGGAATGTCAACCGCAGGACCGAAAACATCCACTTCTACGAGAGGCAGAGGAACAACATCCAGGAAAAACGGGTGATTGCAGAAAAGGCGAAGACGCTTTTACAGAATAGTTCGCCGCTGTTTGGGGACTCCAGTACGACTGTGGTCGAGGCCATGAAGGCATTAAAGGATGAGCCAAACCTGACGGTTGTAACAAACTCTTCCGAATTGTTTGCGGAAATCAAAACATGGAAATTCGGCGTCATCTGTACCGGCGGGATCTATAATGAAAAAAGCATGTCTTTCCAAGGCGAGATGGCCAAAAACGCGTTCCAAAGCTATAACGCGCGTCTGGCAGTCATCAGCTGCAAAGGCCTCCGGCTGGACGGAGGGATCTATGATTCCTACGAAAGCGAGGCAGAGATCAAGCGAGTTATGCTTGAAAACGCGGAAAAGGTAGCCCTGCTGGTGGATCATACGAAGTTTGATGACAACGGCTTTTTGAGGCTCACAGACATCGACCAGATCGATTACCTGGTGACAGACAGGAAGCCGGCTGATGAGTGGATGGACTTCTGCGCGGAGCATGAGGTGAAGGTGATTTATTAATACGGATTCTATTATCTTTAGGCGGCCAACCAAATCGGTTGGCCGTTTTTGCTTCATCGGGGAAATTTAGGGTATTGTGGGATAAAATTCCAAATAGGCGTGTTTGTTAGGCACATTGCAAAACAGGGTTATTTTTTATGCATTAAGGTGATAGAATATTTCAGTATGTGTTTCGCTGTTAAGTCTCTGCAGCCGCT
>CADBRV010000009.1 GCA_902797185.1 uncultured Lachnospiraceae bacterium | reverse complement strand
TATCCTGTGTAGCCGGATTATTCTGCCGTCCCTAAACATTTTGGGGGCGGTCTTTTCCTGCCTTTAATTCATATGGAGCAGGCTGGAAGCGTCCGGCTCCAGCATGGAGCGGGCTGCCGTGATGGCGCCTGCCTGTTCCGCTGTCACTTCTCCGGGTTTTGTTTTGGCGATCGCCTTTGCCAGGGAGTTCATCTTGCCCTTCAGCTTCGAACGGCTGGAGCGGTCCAGGGATTTCTTCTGGCTGTTAAAGCTGCTTTGCACCTGGTTCAAATACTGCTGCGCGTCGTTACGCACCTGGATCCGGTCCATTTCGGTCTGGTCCTGGGATGCGTAGGCTGCCGCGTCTGCCATGGCCCTTTGGATCTCCTCTTCGGAAAGCCCGCTGCGGGATTCGATCGTGATCTGCTGGGATTTGCCGGTTTCCAGGTCCTTGGCGGATACCGTGACGATGCCGTTGGCGTCAATATCGAAAGTAACCTCGATCTGGGGCACGCCAGCCAGGGCCCGTTTGATGCCCTTGAGCTTGAAGTTGCCCAGGAGCTTGTTGTCTTTTACAAACTGCCGCTCGCCCTGGTAAACCTTGATATCCACCGCCGGCTGGAAATTGGCGGCAGTGGTGAAGACCTGGCTCTTCCTGGTGGGGATGGTGGTATTGCGTTCGATCAATGGAGTGGCAATGCCGCCCACCGTTTCGATGGAAAGGGTCAGGGGGGTTACATCCATCAGGATGATGTCATTCGCCCTGGATGTAGAGGGCAGGGATGAGTCAAATTTGGATGCCTGGATGCAGGCTCCCATGGCGACGCATTCATCCGGGTTCAGGTTGTGGGCTGGCTCTTTTCCTGTAAGGGAACGTACCATGTCCTGCACAGCCGGGATCCGGGTGGAACCGCCCACCAGGATGACTTTCCCTAAAGCAGAGGCGGAAATGCCCGCGTCATTTAACGCGTTATGCACCGGTCCTGCGGTACGCTCCACCAGGTCCCTGGTGATTTCATTGAATTTTTCCCGGGTGATATTTAAATCCATGTGCCTGGGCTCGCCTTTTACGGTGACCAGGAAAGGAAGGTTGACATTGGCTGTGGTGGAAGAGGAAAGGGTGATTTTCGCCTTTTCCGCTTCTTCCCGCAGGCGGTTCATGGCGACAGGGTCATTTGCGATATTGACCCGCTGTGTTCTCTTGAATTCTTCAACTAAATACCGGACGATCCGTTCATCAAAATCGTCTCCGCCCAGATGGTTGTCACCGGAAGTGGCCAGTACCGAGATCAGGCTGTCGCCGATTTCAATCACCGATACATCAAAAGTGCCTCCGCCCAGGTCATAAACCAGGATTTTCTGGGGCTGCCCGTTGTCCAGCCCATAGGCAAAGGCTGCCGCGGTGGGTTCATTGATAATACGAAGGACGTTCAGCCCGGCAATCCTGCCGGCATCCTTTGTAGCCTGCCGCTGGGCGTCATTAAAATAAGCCGGCACGGTGATTACCGCGTCCGTTACATCCTCGTCCAGGTAATCTTCCGCGTCCTTTTTTAGCTTCTGCAGGATCATGGCGGAAATTTCCGGAGGGGAGTAAGGTTTGCCGTTCAGGACGACCTTGTAATCCTCCCCCATGTGCCTTTTTATGGATGAAACGGTATTTTTTACGTTGGTGACAGATTGACGTTTGGCAGCAGAGCCAACCAGGCGCTCTCCGCTTTTGGTATAGGCAACCACCGACGGCGTGGTACGGGAACCTTCGCTGTTGGGTATGACCACAGGCTCGTTTCCCTCGAATACAGCTACGCAGCTGTTGGTGGTGCCCAGATCGATTCCGATCGCTTTGCTCATGCGTATCCTTTCTAATAATTCTATCTTAAAACAGGTAATGTTATCCTTGATGCCCCTGACGGGTGCCATGCACAAATAGGGATGGCCTCATCTTCCTCTGCTTCCCATCCCATAAAGGCGGTAAAGCAGGCTGTGCCGCGCATGCAGTGCGTATTTTTATAGCACGGTTTTTCAAATGATACAGCTATCGCTGTGTGGCTGATGGGGCGGGGCAAGCCACTAATTATTAACAATTATAACAGACCGCCTCTTTTACAATTATTAAATTAAAATTAACGATTATGAATAGAAAGGAAGGCGTACCTTTCGGGCACGCCGGCAGCCATTGTGCCCATGGGATTGCCGGCAGAAGAGGGAGGAAGAGATCACGGAGATCCACGGCAGCCATTGTGCCTATGGGATTGCCGGCAGGCAGCTATGCCTGCGGGAAGCTGCCGGGGATGGAAAGGGCGTAGTCAGCCCTTTTTCTCATCTGCTTTATAGATGGCGCCGGGACCGAACCTGGTCCGGATCTGCTTTTCCATGTCTTCCAATTTTTTGGACCGGGCCTTTTCCTTTTCTTTTTCCTTATGGTAGGATTCATTTTCCTTGGCCCAGTGGAACAGGTCCATCTGCTCGGCCGGGGCTTCTTCCAGGCCGCTGGCGCCCACGCCCACCAGGCGGATCCCGTCTTCCTGGTATAATAACCCGTCTTCGAAGGCGAGGGTGTGCATCAGGAAGATGGCTTTCTGGTAGATCCGTCCGGGATCATTGGTGGCAGAAGGCAAGGCAGCCTGCCGGGAATGGCGCCGGAAAGAGGAAGTCTTGACCTGGATGAAAATCGTATGGGCATAGGCTTCATCCTTTTTCAGGCGTCCCGCCACCTGGGTGCTGAGCTGTTTCAGCAGAGGGGGCATTAGTTCCTTGTAATTTTGTGCCGTAATATCCTCCGGGGTGGTGCGCTCGTTGGAATAGCTCTTGGCTTTTTCCCGGACCGGGTTTACCTTGTCGGCACTTCTTCCATTGGCGCTTTCATACAAGTAATGGCCATTTTTTTCTCCCAGGAGGTCCTGCAGCAGGGACTCGTCCGTCCCGGCGGCTTCCCCTATGGTACGGATGCCGATGGAACGCAGACGCTGCGCGCTGGCCCGCCCGCATCCATGAAGTTCCTCTATGGGAAGAGGCCACATCTTTTTTTTGATTTCCTCCGGATAAAGGGTATGGACTTTGTCCGGCTTTTCAAAATCGCTTGCCATCTTCGCCAGGAGCTTGTTGGTAGAGATCCCTACATTGATGGTAAAGCCCAGCTTTTTCTTAACTTCGTCTTTTAATTGGTATGCCGCGCAGAGAGGAAAAGGCATGCCGTATTTTTCCGGCGGGTAATCCTTTCCCATGCCTGTCATATCCAGGTAAGCCTCGTCGATGGAAACCTGCTGCACAGAAGGGGAGTAGGTTTTCAAAATTTCGATAAACGCGTGGGAACACTGGCGGTACCACCCAAAATCCGGAGGGACCAGCACCAGGCCGGGACATTTGCGCAGGGCGCTGACGACCGGTTCACCGGTGCGGACGCCGTATTTTTTGGCGGGCAGGGATTTTGCCGTAATGACGCCATGGCGCTTTTTCACGTCCCCTCCAATGGCGGACGGGATCGTCCTAAGGTCCACGCTGCCCGGTTCTTCTTTTAATTTTTTCAGCGCGCTCCAGGATAAAAAAGCGGAATTGACATCCGCGTGGAATACCAGCATGGATCCTCCTTTCCGGCGGCAGGTAGCAGGAAGAAAGCTTTTGCCCCCATGGCATAAAGCTTGTAATTTCGGGAATTTCAACAACGTTCGGATTCCTTCTCCGCACCGCTTTGTTTTCCCCATTTTAACAAGGAGGGCAGATTGTTACAAGAAGGCAGGACGAATGGCATCTTTCAAGGCAGATGGGCGGCAGCCGGATACGGCGCAGGGGAAAAGGGGTCTGGCCAGCCTGGCTGGCACAAGGCGCTGGCTGCTAAAGGGGCAGCTTGCAGGAATTGTCTGGATTGTTTCCAAGGTGCCTGAACAGTTTTGAAAAAGTGGTTGACATCCTTTTTGACAAGGGATAATATACTAAAAGATTTTAATTAAATAAATTTAGTTAAAATAATGCTTGCAAATATTGCAATAAAATCCGGAAACGGGCAGGAGGGAAAGAAGATGTTTGAACTGGTAAGGGATTTGATCGTGGATATGCTCAGCCTTGAGAAGGATGACGTGCAGCTGGATTCCAATTTGTTTGACGACCTGGGGGCAGATTCCCTGGACGCTGTGGAACTGAACATGGCATTGGAAGAGAAGACCGGCATTTCCATCCCAGACGATGACTTGAAGGAAATGAAGACCGTCAGGGACATTGTGGAGTATGTAGAAGGCCACGCAGCTTAAGGCAGCAATATTCGTAGAGCCGTGCCATGAAGCGCGCGCTGCGTATGCGGCACAGCCTGCATCATCGCCCCATGTAAGCGGAAATGCGATAACAAGGAGAGCCGTGCCAATAAGATGCGCACTGCATGCGCGGCACGGCCTGGTTCGCCGTCCTGCAGGCGGTGGAATGGGAAAAGAGGAAACATGGAACTGGAATGGGAAAATGTCCGGGAATTAGTAGGGCGTTTTGAAGAAAACGAAGAGCTGGAAGAGCTGGAGCTTGCGGAAGGAAGCTTTTCCCTGTTACTGCGCAAGAGGCAGAAAGGCCAGGAGGCAGCAGCCCAGGGAGCACAGGTTCCGGCACAGCCGGAGCAGGCAGCAGGAACCGCGGGCCTGGCAGCAGGGACCGCCAGCCCGGCAGCAGGAAATGATGCCGATGGCAATCGCGTGGACGGCGCCCAGGAAGTGCCGGAAGGCAGCGTCATGGTGAAAGCCCCGCTGGTAGGTACCTTTTTCAGCGCGCCGGAACCGGGTGCCCAGGACTATGTGCAGGAAGGGCAGGTCGTAAAGAAGGGGGACACCATCGGGCTCATCGAGGCCATGAAGATCATGAACGAGGTCCCGGCACCCTGCGACGGCGTCATTTCCCGCATCTTGGTGAAAAATCATGATTTTGTAGCGTATGACGCGCCGCTTTTTCAGATTCGGGAGATAGGGAATGTTTAAAAGGATCCTGATTGCCAATCGAGGGGAGATTGCCCTGCGGGTGCTCCGGTGCTGCCGTGTCATGGGCATAGAAGCCGTGGTGGCTTATTCCACCGCGGATGCGCAGTCGCTGCCGGTGCAGCTGGCGGATGAAGCGGTTTGCATCGGACCCGCGCCGTCCCGGGACAGCTACCTGAACCAGGCAGCCATCGTGGAAGCGGCAAAGCAGACCGGCTGCGAGGCGGTACATCCCGGCTATGGCTTTCTTTCCGAAAACGCGGATTTTGCCCAACTCTGTGCGGACAACGGCCTGGAGTTCATCGGGCCTTCAGCGGATTTGATCCGGAAAATGGGAGACAAGGAAGCGGCCCGGGAGCTGATGAAAAAGAACCACGTCCCTATCGTGCCGGGGTCTGACAGCATGGTGAAAGATGCCAGGCAGGCGAAGGAAATCGCGGACAAGATCGGATACCCGGTGCTGGTAAAGGCTTCTGCCGGAGGCGGCGGGCGGGGCATGCGTACCGCCTGGAGCAGCGAAGGCATAGAGGAAGCTTTTGAGGAAGCCCGGGCGGAAGCCCTCAGCGCGTTCGGGGATGGCAGCCTTTACCTGGAAAAACGGATCCTGGACCCCCACCATATCGAAGTCCAGATCCTGGGAGACAAGGAAGGGCACATCGTCCATCTGGGCGAGCGGGACTGCTCCATGCAGAGGCGGAACCAGAAAATCCTGGAGGAAGCCCCTGCCAGCATCCTTTCTGACAAGCTCCGAAAGAAGATCACCCAGGCCGCGGTAAAAGCGGCGAAGGCGGCAGGCTATTACAGCGCTGGCACGGTGGAATTCGTGCTGGATAAAAACGGGCAGTTTTATTTCATCGAAATGAATACCCGTGTCCAGGTAGAGCACCCGGTGACGGAAGAAGTGACCGGCATTGACATCGTCCGGGAACAGGTCCGCATTGCGGCAGGGCTGCCCCTTACTTTTAAACAGGATGACGTGAAAATTTCAGGGCATGCCATTGAATGCCGGATCAACGCGGAATCGCCGTGGAAAAATTTTGCCCCCTGTCCGGGAAAAGTGGAAAACCTCCATCTGCCGGACGGCATCGGGGTCCGGACCGAAACCGCGCTTTATGAAGGGTGCGAGATCAGCCCCTTTTATGATTCCCTGGCAGCCAAGCTCATCGTACATGCCCAGGGCAGGCTGGATGCCATCCGGCGCCTTCGGGCGGCTTTGGAAGAATTTATCATCGACGGCGTAGATACGAATATCGAGTTCCAGTTCCTTTTGACCTTCCATCCGGATTTTGTAAGAGGGCGTTACACCACCTCTTTCCTGGAGAAGAATACAAAGGACATTTTAGGCTGGGACCTGGAAAGCCGAAAAAGCGTAAAGCAGGAAGAACAGGCGCAACATGGCTGAACTTTTTGAAGAGCGAAAGAAAACATTCTTTAACTTCCGCTCTTTCCGGAGGGAAAAGGCAAAGAAAGCCGAAGGGCTGCCGAAACCCGGTGACGAAAAGGAAGAAGTGGCGTGCAAGGCATGCCATAAGGTTTTCGGGAGAGGGGAATGGAAGGAAAATTTATATGTCTGCCCGTCCTGCGGGTTCCATATGCCCATCTCCGGAAAGATCCGGATGGGGATTACTTTGGATGAAGGCAGTTTCCAGGAGCTTTATCCGGATGTAAAGGGCGGCGACCCGATCCATTTTCCGGGTTATCCGGAAAAGACCGGAAAAGCCAGGGAGAAAACTGGGCTTTCCGATTCCCTTTACGGCGGGCTTGGGACCATCGATTCCTTCCCCGTACTGGCTGCCGTGCTGGACAGCACCTTTTTCATGGGAAGCATGGGGGAAGCGGTAGGCGATAAATTCGTGCTTCTGGTAGAAGAAGCCATAAAGCGCCATCTGCCGCTTCTGGTTTTTGCTTCCTCCGGCGGCGCCCGGATGCAGGAAGGGCTTTTCTCTTTGATGCAGATGGCAAAGACAGCCGCCGCCATCGGGAAATTCCGGGAGTCGGGCGGTCTTTACCTGGTGGTATTTACCAACCCCACCACCGGAGGGGTCAGCGCTTCTTTCGCGAGCCTGGGGGATATTGCCTTGGCGGAGCCGGGCGCCCTGATCGGGTTTGCCGGCCCTAGGGTAATCCGCCAGACCATCGGGGAAGAGCTGCCGGAAGGGTTCCAGCGCTCACAGTTCCAGCTGGAACATGGGCAGATTGACAAGATCGTAGAACGAAAAGACATGAAAGGCGTGCTGTCACAGGTCCTGCGGCTGCATGGGAATGTTTATGAAGGCACAGACACAAAAGAATGAACTTAAGGCTTATGAGAGAGTCCTTCTGGCCAGGGACAAAGAACGCCCTAATATCGTGCAGTACATCAGCTGCCTTTTCGACAGCTTCCTGGAACTTTCCGGAGACCGCATCGCGAAAGAGGATGCTTCTGTTTTAGGAGGCATCGGCTTTTTTGAAGGCCGCCCGGTTACCGTCATCGGCCACCACAAAGGGAAAGACCTGGAAGAAAACCTCTCCTGCAACTTCGGGATGCCGGGACCGGAAGGGTTCCGTAAATCCCTGCGGCTTATGAAGCAGGCGGAGAAATTCCACCGTCCGGTCATCACCCTGCTGGATACTTCCGGGGCTTATCCCGGCATGGAGGCGGAATCCAACGGGCAGAGCACAGCTATCGCGGAAAACCTGCTGGAAATGGGACGCCTGAAGACGCCGGTAGTCGCCATCGTGACCGGGGAAGGCTGCAGCGGAGGCGCTTTGGCGCTGGGAGTGGCAGATAAAGTCTGGATGCTGGAAAACGCGGTTTACTCCGTGCTTTCCCCGGAGGGCTTTGCCAGCATCCTCTGGAAGGATGCCGGACGCAAGGAAGAGGCGGCGGAACGGATGCGGATGACCGCCCGGGAGCTTTTGGAAGACGGCCTGGTCGACGGGGTTATCCCGGAACCGGAAGGCGGGATCCAGAAGGATCCGCAAAAGGGGATGGAAGAAGTCCGAAAAGCGATCCGCCAGAGCCTGGAGGAACTGGATGGGATCCCGGGCGAAGAGCTGGCCAGGAGGAGGCAGGAAAAATACCTGCATATCGCCTCCTGTAGCGCGCCAGGACAGGAAGAAGCATAAGGACAGACGCCGCATTCCAAATTGCCCTGAAGGAGAGATGCGCCATGAAAGATCACGCTTCGCGTGAGGGCGCGGCCTGCGTTACCGCCTTACCAGGCGAGACAGCGGACGATGCGGCTGGTACATCGTAAGGAAGGAGGAGAAGAAGATGGACGGGATCCGGATTATTTCGACCGGGAAGGCGCTGCCGGAAAGGAAAGTGCCAAACGCGAAGATGTCTTCTTACGTGGAGACCAGTGATGAATGGATTTCCTCCAGGACCGGCATCAAGGCGCGGTATTTCAGTGAAAAGGAAACATCCCTTTCCCTTTCCGCGGACGCTGCCAGGCAGGCGCTGGAGAGGGCAGGCCTTTCTTCGGAAAAAATTGACTTGTGCATTGTTGCCACGATTACGCCGGATTACGCGACGCCTTCCGTATCCTGCCTCCTGCAGAAGGAGCTGGGGCTTCGGGAAGACATCCCCTGCTTTGACATCAACGCAGCCTGCTCCGGCTTTGTGTACGCACTGCATGTGGCAGCCCATATGATGAACGGGACAGGCAGCAGGCATGCCCTGGTCATCGGCTGCGAACAGCTTTCCAGGATCCTGGACTTAAAGGATCGTTCCACCTGCGTGCTGTTTGGAGACGGTGCCGGCGCCTGCGTCGCGGAGCGTGCCCCGGGGATCGGGATCTGTGGCGTCCTGGGCGCCCAAGGGGACAGGGATGCCCTCCACTGCTGCGGGCAGGGGAGGAAAGACCCTTTCATCCGCATGGATGGCCGGGCTGTGTTCCGTTTTGCGGTGACGAAACTGGAGGAGACCCTGCGGGAGCTGGAACGGTGCAGCGGGGTCCCTCTGGAAAAAGTGGATTATTTTGCCTGCCACCAGGCCAATGAAAGGATCCTGCGGCATGTGCAGAGGAAAATGAAGATTCCGGAGAAAAAAATGGTAACCTGCATCGCGGATTACGGGAACACCTCCGGTGCCAGCATCCCCATCCTCCTGGATGAAATGGCCTGCAGGGGCCTTTTGAAGAAGGGGACGAAGGTCTTTGCTGCCGGGTTTGGCGGCGGGCTTACGTATGCAGGCATTTATCTGGAAATGGACAGGGACCTTCCTGGAGCGGAAGGAAAGGAGACGTCATGAAACTGAACGAAATGCTGGGGACCCGTTATCCCTTTATCCAAGGCGGAATGGCAAATATTGCCACAGGCACTTTTGCGGCAGCGGTATCCAACGCAGGAGCGTTAGGCACGATTGGCGCGGGTGGCATGGATGTAGAGATGCTGGGCAGGGAAATCGATACCTGCCGGCGCCTTACAGACAAGCCTTTTGCCGTAAACCTGATGCTGATGCATCCCCAGGCGGACCAGATGGCACAGCTGGTAGCGGAAAAAGGGGTCAAAATTATCACCACCGGCGCCGGCATGCCCACAAAGTATATGAAGGAATGGAAAAGCCGGGGCATGAAAGTGTTCCCGGTGACCAGCAGCGTCCTTATGGCAAAACGCCTGGTGGACTGCGGCGCGGACGCGATTATCGCGGAAGGCACGGAAAGCGGCGGCCACGTGGGGGAAATGGCCACGATGGCTTTGGTACCCCAGATGGCGGACGGCGTCAGCGTCCCGGTGATCGCGGCAGGCGGCATCGCGGACGGACGCCAGCTTTTGGCAGCTTATGCCTTAGGGGCGGCAGGGGTGCAGCTGGGTACCTGCCTTTTGGTTTCCGAAGAATGCCCCATCCATGAAAATTATAAAAACGCCCTGTTGAAAGCAAAAGACAACGGCACCGTGGTGACCGGGCGTATCGGCGGCACTCCTGTCCGGATCCTGAAAAACAAGATGGCCCGGGAATACGTACGCCAGGAAAAAGCCGGGGCGGACAAGATGGAGCTGGAGAAATACACGTTAGGCTCCCTGCGCAGGGCTGTCTTTGACGGGGATACCGTGACCGGTTCTCTTATGGCAGGACAGGTCAGCGGGCAGCTGAAGAGTATCCGTCCCCTGGCGGAGATTTTTGCGGACCTGGAGAAAGGCGCCCGGGAAAGGATGGAGGAGCTGCAATGAAACAGGCATTTTTATTCGCGGGGCAGGGAGCCCAGAAAACAGGGATGGGGAAAGACCTCTATGAAGCGTACCCTTCCTTCCGGGATGCCTTGGACCAGGCGGAAAAAGCATATCAGGAATTTGCCTCCGGAAAAGAGGGATATGCCCCTTCCCTCCTGGAACTGATGTTTGAGGGGGAGATGGAGGAGCTTTCCCAGACCCGGTATACGCAGCCGGCTTTGGCGGCATTTGCGGCCGGCATGGCAGCAGTGCTTCGGAAAAACGGCATCCGGGCGGATTTTGAGGCAGGGCTTTCCCTGGGAGAATACAGCGCCCTTTATGATTCCGGCGTCTTCGACCTGGATACGTTGATCCAATTGGTCTGCTTCCGGGGCCTTGAGATGGAAAAAGCTTCGGAAGGCGTTACCTGCAGCATGAGCGCCCTTTTGGGGATCGGAAGGGACGCGGTAAAAGAAGCCGTGCGGAAAGCTTCCCCGGCAGGGAAAGTAGAAATTTCCAATTATAATTCCAAAGGCCAGGCCGTCATTGCCGGCGAAGAGGCAGCGGTACAGGCGGCAGAGGCAGCGGCAAAAGAGCTGGGCGCCAAAAGGTGCGTCCGCCTGGCAGTCAGCGGCCCCTTCCATACTTCCTTTATGGAACCTGCGGGCAGGGCACTGGAAGAAAAGTTTAAGAGCATAAGCTTCCAGCCCATGCAGGTGCCGGTGGTCTTTAACTGCACCGGGAAGCCCCTGCAGGAGGGGCAGGAAATTCCGGAACTTTTGGTGCGCCAGGTGCAGAGCAGCGTATATATGGAAGATACGATCCTGTTCCTGCAGCAGCAGGGTGTCGAAAGGGTGATCGAAATCGGTCCGGGCAAGGTGCTTGGCGGGTTCGTGAGGCGGACGGCGCCGGGCATCTCCAGGGTAAGCCTGGAAACAGCGCAGGATGTAGAGAAATTTCTGGCGCAGGAATAAAGAGAGCCACGCCATTTACATTCGCGCTCCGCGCGAAGGCGTGGCCTGCGTCACCACCCTTCGGAGTGATGACATTAAGGAGGAACCATGGGCTTTCAGGACCAGACAGTAATGGTGACCGGCGGCAGCCGGGGCATTGGAAAAGCGGTCTGCAAGGCATTTGCCCTGCAGGGCGCGAATGTGGCATTCAGCTATTCCGGCAGCAGCCAGGCAGCGGAGGAAACCGCCCGGGAGCTTCGGGAATATGGCGGGAAGGTGCTGGCGGTAAAAAGCGACGTGTCCAAAATGGAGGAATGCCAGACGTTTTTTGAGGAAGCGGCTACGTTAGGCGGCAGGATTGATGTTTTGGTCTGCAACGCGGGCATTACAAAAGACACGCTTCTTCTCCGTATGTCAGAGGAAGATTTTGAAAAAGTGCTGGATGTGAATTTAAAAGGCACATTCCACTGCTTGAAGCTGGCTTCCAAAATCATGCTGAAGCAGCGTTATGGCAGGGTTATCAACATGGCCAGTATCGTGGGGCTGCGGGGCAATCCCGGGCAGCTTAATTACGCAGCCAGCAAAGCCGGCGTCATCGGCATGACGAAGTCCATGGCCAAGGAGCTGGCAAGGAAGAATATCACGGTAAACGCTGTCGCGCCGGGCATGATTGATACCAGCATGTCAGCGAAGATGACGGACAGCGCAAAGAAAGAGATGCTCGGCCGGATCCCCTGCGGGCGCATGGGAAAGCCGGAAGACGTGGCGGCGGCGGTTTTGTTTTTTGCTTCTCCTGAGGCAGGATATATTACCGGACAGGTGTTATGTGTAGACGGAGGGATGGCAGTCTGATGAAGCGCAGGGTAGTAGTGACAGGGATGGGGACCGTAAACCCCATCGGCAACAGCGTAAAAGAGACATGGCAGGCAGCAGTGAAAGGCACCTGCGGCATCGCGCCCATCCAAGGGTATGACACCACAGGGCGGAAAGTGGCCTTGGCCGGGGAAGTGAAGGATTATGACTTTTCTTGTGCCATTGAAAAAAAGGATATGCGGAAAATGGACCGCTATACGATGCTTGCCATGGCAGCAGCCAAGGAAGCCATGGAAGACAGCGGCCTTCCTTATGAAACCGCGGATACTTCCAGATGGGGCTGCGACATTTCCAGCGGTATCGGCGGGATTTCCACCATTGCCGAGGAAGAAGACCGGGGACGGGAAAAAGGCTTTGACCGGGTTTCCGCTTTCTTTATCCCCCGTTCTATCGCCAATATGGCGGCAGGACAGGTGGCGATCCGCTACCATCTGCATGGCATGTGCACCTGCGTGACAGCTGCCTGCGCGGGCGGCACCAATGCCATCGGCGACAGCTTCCGGCTGGTGCGGGACGGTTATGAAGATGTTGCCGTCTGCGGCGGCAGCGAAGCGGCGGTGACCGCCCTCTCCGTAGGCGGGTTTACTTCCATGCGGGCTCTCTGCACCAGGACAGACATTGAAAGGGCCAGCATTCCTTTTGACAAGGAACGGAGCGGCTTTGTCATGGGAGAAGGCGCCGGGATCCTGGTACTGGAAGAACTGGAGCACGCACTGGCAAGGAATGCCCATATTTATGGCGAGATATCCGGCTATGGCGTAAGCTGCGACGCTTACCATATCACTGCCCCGTCCCCGGATGGGGAGGGCGCTGCCAGCTGTATCCGGGATGCCATCCGGGATGCGGGCATCGTGCCGGGCCAGGTGGGTTATCTCAATGCCCATGGCACGTCTACCACGCTGAATGACAAATGTGAAACCGCGGCGGTAAAGAAGGTATTCGGGGACGATGCCAAGAACCTGCTTGTCAGCTCCACAAAGGCCATGACAGGCCACCTTTTGGGAGCTGCAGGGGCACTGGAGGCTGTGCTTACGGTAAGCGCCCTGTACCACCAGGTCCTTCCGGCCAACATCCACTACAAGGTCCCGGACCCGGAATGCGACCTGAATATCATTACAAAGGAAGCTGTTGCCCAAAAGACAGATTATGCCCTTTCCGATTCATTAGGCTTTGGAGGGCATAACGCGGCATTGGTTTTCCATTGGTTTGAAGGGTAAAAAAGCCTTCTCCCACCTGACGCAGCCTGCGCAGCAGGCTATGTTTCTGGCAGGTATAGGGACCAGGTCGAGCGTGATTATCTCCTCGGGCCGATATGCCTATGTTTCCGGCAGGTATAGGGACCAGGCGGTGCGGCACGTGATGGAGCGCATGGACTGTGTAGCCTTCCGGCAACCGCAGGGACCAGGCGGGCAGGCATTTTTACAAATTGGAAGTTTTCCAGATAGGGTAATAAAGATGTATTTAGAGACAAAAGAAATCCAGAAAATCCTCCCCCACAGGTTCCCGTTCCTTTTGGTAGACCGGATCGTCGATGGGGAAGAAGGAAAATGGGCGCAGGGCAGGAAATGCGTGACGGCGAACGAGCTGCAGTATTTGGGACATTTTCCGGGCAATCCCATCATGCCGGGCGTCCTGATTTTGGAAGCTTTGGCACAGACCGGCGCTGTGGCGCTGCTTTCCCAGGAAGAAAACAAAGGAAAACTGGCCCTCTTTGGAGGTGTTAAAAGAGCCCGTTTCCGCAGACAGGTGGTGCCTGGAGACGTGCTGGACCTGCACTGCGAGCTGGAAGCACAGAAAGGGCCCGTCGGCTTTGCCAAGGCAAAAGCCCTGGTGGACGGGAAAGTGGCGGCAGAAGCGGAGCTTTCCTTCGTGCTCGTGGACAATGGCCCGGAGGATGAAAATGCAGGCGAAGGGCCACAGGGAAGTTGATGCATATTGTACTCCAAGGCGGCGCAGCCTGCATTCCAGGTTGGAAATGCAGGCGAAGGGCTGCAGGATGCTTGATGCAGCCTGCACCCAGGAGCGGCGATGCAGCCTGCACCCTTAGGGGCGGTGATGCATCAGGAGTCCCCGGGCGGATGATTGACTTGCAAAATCCGCACTGTTATACTTTTTCTATATAATCCCGTAAAGAAAGGAAAGGCTGGACGTGCCAGGCATCCCTGAAACAAGGCGCGGCAGGACGCATTGGGCGCCCCGGAAACAGGAGGTGGACGCATCAGGCACCCAGGAAAATGCTTGGCATGGGATATGCGGTCTATCTTGAAAGCCCGGTGCCTGCCTGGCGAAACCATTTGGACAGGCCTGGCAGCACAGCCTTTTCCCAGAGGGATAAAAGAGGAATCGTGATGACAGAGGGGGAGGAACAGGTTTTGTCAAAGGCAATGGATTTGGAAGAAGCTTTTATCAGTGTATATACGAAGTTTAAGCTGTATTTCTACCAGAGGGTATTGGGCAACAACTTTAAGAGCAGGGAGGCAACATTGACTACTGTGGAGACGTTCTGCATGGAAGTCATCTATGCGATGGGCAGGCCGACAATCAATGAGTTTGCTTCCTTTATTAATATTTCTTCCCCGAATGCGGCATATAAGGTCAATAAGCTGATCCAGAAAGGCTATGTCCGGAAAGTCCAGTCCGAAAAAGACCATCGGGAGTACCATCTGGAAGTTACCGATAAATACCTGAACTACTACAATATCAGCCAGAATTATATTGACGAGGTGGTGGGCAGGCTCAAATACCGCCTGAACGAGGAGGAACAAGACCAGCTCACCCGGATCCTGAATATCATGTCCGAAGAGCTGATGGTGGAAGTGCCTGATTTTATGAGGAAAGAAAAGCCGGAAGGCGCAGAAGCCTGAAGGCAGGTATGGGATGGCTGGCTTTCCGTATCCGACGGGAAAAGTTTCTGGCGGCGCGTTTCCTGCATCCAGTGGGGAACGCGCCGCTAGCATCCTGCCTGGATACGGATGGCTTTTAGATCCATCCCCCGTCAAACTGCAGGACCTGCCCGGTAAAGTAATCCGGCGCCTGCGCTGTTCTTAAAATGAAGTCTCCGGCTTCGGCCGGGGTGGCAAAACGTCCCAGCGGGATCTCTTCCGCCAGGGCGTTTTTTTCGTCCTGAGAAAGGTTGTCATTCATCTGGGTGTCGATGGCGCCAAAGCAGGCTGCGTTCACCCGGATCCCGCTGGGGGCAAGCTCTTTTCCCAAAGAGCGGGTCAAAGCGTTTACCGCGCCCTTTGTGGCAGAGTAAGCCGCCTCGCAGGAAGCGCCATAAATGCCGAAAACGGAGGAGACATTTACGATGGTGCCATGCCCGCGCTTAATCATGTCCGGCAGCAGCGCCTGGGTCATATAGATAACGGAAAAAAGGTTGGTGTGGCAGATCCTTTCCCATTCCTCTTCTGAAAGGTCCTGGAACAGCCCGACAATGGAGATTCCCGCGTTATTGACTAAAGTATCGATGCGTCCGAAGGCTTTTTGGGCTGCTTGCGCCATCCGCAGGCAGTCCGCCTTTTTCCCTGCATCTCCCTGGAGAGCCAGGGTGGTAACGCCATATTTTTTGTGAAGGGCAGCGGCTTCTTCCTCCAGCATTTCACGACTGCTATGGCAGGTAAGGGCTACGTTGTACCCTGCTTTTGCAAACGCCTGTGCGGTCCCTTTCCCGATCCCGCGGGATGCCCCGGTTATAAGGACGTTGTGGTCTTTCATGACGATCCCCTTTCTTCTAAAAGGAAGTACTTTCCCTCTCCGGACAGCTGCCGAAACGCCGGTGTGAAAGCGCGGCGTATCCCTGTATTTCCTGCTTATGGGGCTTCCGGATAATGATTCCCGATGAGGATATTCCTGTATCGGCAGCATGTCATACTTCACACATCCTAACATACAGCTGGAAAAAGCACAAAGCAGCATTGTAAGGTACGGCGTGGACGCTGAAATAAAAACACAGAATGGCATAACCGGGAATGGCGCACAAGCCGGAAAAGTATAAAGCAGCACTGCCTGAAAGGGCATCCGGATGGAAAAAACACAAAACGGCATTGCCCGGAAAGTCGTTTATGCTATAATAAAACTACTAAAAAAGCAGAAAGAGGTGGTTTTATGAACATCAAAATCACAGGAAAAAATCTTGAAATTACAGACGCACTGAGGGAAGCGACCGAAGAACGCCTTTCCAGGCTGGACCGCTTTTTCGCACCGGATACCCCGGCATATGTCACTATGAGCGTGGAAAAGGACCGCAAAAAAATCGAAGTGACGATCCCGATGAAGAAGAATATCATCCGTTCGGAGCAGGTCAGCAATGACATGTATGTTTCCATCGGGCTGGTGGAGGAAGTTATTGAGCGCCAGCTGAAGAAATACAAGAACAAGATTGTGGACAAAAAACAGGATGCCACAGGCTTCAAGAAGGAATATGTGGAAAAGGATTATGACGAGGAAGACGTCAACATCATCCGTACCAAACGCTTTGAAGTAAAGCCGATGTATCCGGAAGATGCTTGCGTACAGATGGAGCTCCTGGGACACAATTTCTTTGTATTTATGAATGCTGATACCGATAAGGTAAGCGTAGTTTATAAAAGAAAAGACGGCCAGTACGGTATGCTGGAGCCGGACCTGTAAAAGGAGGTAAACATGGAGACCAGAGTAGCACTTCTTGGCATTATCGTAGACAACAACGATTCCATAGGGAAGCTGAACGAGATCCTGCATGAGTACAGGGATTATATTATCGGCAGGATGGGGCTTCCTTATAAGCAGAGGAATATTTCTATCATCAGCATCGTGCTGGACGCACCGGAAGACGTGATCAGCGCCGTTTCCGGAAAGCTGGGGATGCTTCCTGGCGTTAACGCAAAAACGACTTACTCCAAAGTAACACCAGAAGAGTGATTTTTTATGGACGCATTTACATTGGCGCAGCAGCTGGCTGATGGCCGCGTTCTGACACGTGAGGAATTCGCCTTTCTTCTGGAGCACCGCTCCAAGGGACTGGCGGATTTCCTTGCGGGGAAGGCCTGCGCCGTACGTGAAAAATATTATGGGAAAGACGTCTATCTGCGGGGGCTCGTCGAGTTTACCAATTACTGCAGGAATAACTGCTATTACTGCGGCATACGGGCAGGCAACCGCCATGTAGAACGTTACCGCCTCAGCGAGGAGGAGATCCTTTCCTGCTGCAGGAGCGGTTATGCCCTTGGGTTCCGTACGTTTGTACTGCAGGGCGGGGAAGACCCGTATTATACGGACGAACGGATCTGCCACCTGGTTTCTTCGATCAAGGGGCTTTACCCGGACTGTGCCATCACCCTTTCCATCGGGGAAAAGGAGCATGACAGCTACCAGGCATATTTTGATGCCGGGGCGGACCGGTACCTTCTTCGGCATGAGACAGCGGATTTTGACCATTACCATAAGCTCCATCCCGCGGACCTTTCTCCGGAG
>CADBRV010000008.1 GCA_902797185.1 uncultured Lachnospiraceae bacterium | reverse complement strand
TTTTTAACGAGGTGTCCACCATCCCCGGCATGCTTCACTCACATCCGCTTCCCAGTCGAAACCATTACTGGCCCTTACTAGACGATTTATTTTAGCACAAGTTTACAAAATTGCAAAGGGCGCATTTAATGCGCTGCGAGCCAAGGCGCTCCTGGGGAGCTCCGGGCGCTTTCCAAAGCCTGATTTTCCCGATGAACCGTATTATGGTAAAGCAGCCTTTCCCTTTTTGGAAGGGCTTGCGCTTCCAACCGGAAGCCCATTAACGCAGTTTCATCTTGTACTCCCGCTCTGCTTCCCTGCGGGCGTCCTTCTTAGCAATATCCTGGCGCTTGTCATAGAGCTTTTTGCCTTTGGCGATGCCGATCTCGACCTTTGCGTACTGCCCCTGGAAATAAACCTTCAGCGGCACCAGGGTATACCCTTGCTGCTGGATGGCCTGCGCCATTTTCCGGATTTCATATTTATGCAGCAGCAGCCTCCTGGTACGCAGCGGGTCCTTATTGAACAGGTTGCCATGTTCATAAGGGCTGATATGCATGCCATAGATAAATGCCTCGCCATTTTCAATCCCCACATAGGATTCTTTCAGGCTGCAGCGGCCGTTGCGGAGGGACCTTACCTCCGTGCCTGCCAGGCTGATGCCGGCTTCGTATGTCTCCTCGATAAAATAATCGTGGTAGGCTTTTTTATTGTTGGCGATGAGTTTATGCCCATCGCCTTTCTTTGCTTTTGCCATTATTTGCCCCGTTTATCCTTATGCTGGAACAAAGCCCTTGCCAAGGCAGCCAGGCTGAACTTCCTGGCGGCATTTGCCCCTTTCTTCTTTTCACTTTCCGCAGTTTTCTCGCCCTCTGCAGCTGCTTTTTCTCCAGAAGCAGCTGCCTTTTCTCCGGGCGCTGCTTTTTCTCCAAACAGGGAAGCTGCGCGTTCCGGACGGCCAGCTGCTTTTCCCTTGCCTTCGGCTGCCTTTCCGGATTCCGGACGGGCTTTACCTGTAGAAAAAGCCTTCTTTCCGGATACGGAAAATTCTCCTTCTTCCTTTCGCGATCCCTGTCCTGCTGCCTTTGACGGTTTTGGATGGCTGCCGGTGCCGGCAGCTTTACCATTTGAAGCCACTTTCTGTCCGTGCCTGGAGCCGTCCTTGCTCCCTTCTTCGGCAACCTTCTGGCTGCCCTGGTCACCTGTCTTCCGGACACGACCGGCACCTTTCCGGCCACCATCCGCATCCATCTGAATGCCATCAGCAGCTTTGTGCCCGCCGTCTGCTTTCTCCTGGCCTTCCGTCACAAATTCAAAGTCCACGGTACGCAGTTCTTTGTCTGCCCCGGTAACCACGATCCGGACCGGGTCTCCCAAATGGAAATCCTCCGGCGACATTGTGCTGTCCAGTCGTACCATGCCTTCCGCGGTATTGGGAAGCTCCACATAGATGCCCCAGTCAGTGACACCAGAAACGATGCCGTCAAACTGCCTACCCAGCTGGCTCTCCATGTATTCGGCGATCTTCATCTTGTCGCTTTCCCGCTCTGCCTCATCCGCCCTGCGCTCCAAGCGGCTACAGTCATCCGCAACGCCCGGCAGGATCTTTTCATAATGCTGGCGGCGTTTCTGGCTGTCCTTGCCACGCAGCACTTCCTTGATGATCCTGTGGATCTGCAGGTCCGGATAACGGCGGATCGGGGAAGTAAAGTGGCAGTAATACGGTGCTGCCAGACCAAAGTGGCTGGTGCTGTTGGTGGCGTATTTTGCCCTCTGCATGGAGCGGAGGGTCATGCGGCTGACCAGCGGCTCTTCCGGCATGCCCGTGATTTCTTCCAGGAGCTTCTGCAGCTCACGCGGATGGATCTTGGACTGGGTCGTCTTAAATCCATAACCGAACCCTGCCACCAGCTGGCGGAGTTCCTCGATTTTTTCCATATCCGGGCTTTCATGGACACGGTAAACGAAGGGGACGCCCCTCCAGTAAAAGTCCTCTGCCACGGTCTCATTGGCTGCCAGCATGAAATCTTCAATGAGCATAGTAGCCTGGTTCCGCTCATGGGGCTTTACATCGATACACTTGCCGTTTTCATCCAGCACCAGCTGGGTCTCCGGCAGGTCGAAGTCGATGGAACCGCGCTTTTTCCTCTTTTCCCGGAGGATTTTTGCCAGCTTGTCCATCTCCAGGAACATGGGGACAAAGCGGGCGTATTCTTTACGCTCTTCACAGTCCGGGTCTGTCAGGATGTTGTTCACTTTTGTATAAGTCATGCGCGCGCTGCTGTTGATGACGCTTTCGCAGATCTCATGGTCCAGGATATCGCCATTGGGGCTGATCTTCATCAGGCAGCTCAGCGCCAGCCTGTCTTCTCCCTGGTTCAGAGAGCAGATGCCATTGGAAAGCTCCACCGGCAGCATCGGGATGACCCGGTCCGCCAGATAAACGGAGGTGCCGCGCTTCAGGGCTTCCTTATCCAGTACGCTGCCTTCCTGCACGTAATCGCTGACATCGGCAATATGCACGCCCAGGTGGTAATTAACCCCGTCAAAGGAAAGGGAAACCGCATCATCCAAATCCTTGGAATCATCCCCGTCAATGGTGACCAGGTCCATGTCGCGAAGATCCTTGCGCCATTCGATATCCTGCTGGGAAACCGGCTTGGCGGCACGCCTGGCCTGGTTTAACACTTCCGGCGGAAACTCCATGGGGATACCATAGCTTTTGGCAAGGCTGAGTACGTCCACACCCTTGTCATCCGGGTTTCCCAGGACTTCTTCGACCTCAGCGACAGGTCCTCTGTCCTTGGTGCCATAATCCACGATCTTGGCAACCACCTTCTGTCCGTCCCGGGCGCCTTTATTTTTCCCGGCTTCAATAAAAAAATCCTGATTCAGTTTCTTGTTGTCCGGGATCACAAAGCCAAAAGTGCGGTTGTCCTGATAAACGCCTACGACTTCCGTAAAGGCACGTTCGATGATGGAAACCACCTTTGCCTCGGCGCGCTTGTCCTTGGATGGGGCCGGCTTTACCTCAAACTGGACTTTGTCCCCGTCCATAGCACCGTTGCTGTTCCTGCCGGATACAAAATAATCCTCTTCCTCGTCTTCTACGGAAATAAATCCGAACTTCTGGCGGGTGGCAAGGTAGGTGCCCTCCCTGTACTCCGTCTTTTTCACCTGGTATTTGCCACTCTCGGTACACTCGATTTTGCCTTCCTGTACCAGCTCCTGGAGCACCAGGTCAAAAAGGGCGTGCTGGTCCTTGGGCACTTCCATGATGGCAGCCATTTCCTTTTTCTTCATGAGGACGTAGATATCGCTGGAAATGAAGCCATAAACTTTCTTCTTTTTCTTATGGACTTCTTTCTCGATCTTATCTCCTTTTTTCCATTTTTTCGCCCCGCCGGATTTGCCGGAATACTGCTTCTTCTTTGTCCCTTCCTTTTTCCTCGTGCTTTCTTTTTTGCCAGGTTTCCTGTTCGTCTCTGTTTCCATTTTCGTCATTCGTTCTTCTCTCGTCTTCTTCTCTTCTTCTCGTCTTATATTCTTCTTCTATTTCAAACGGCCGGTCTCTTTTGAAACCGCCCTAACGGTTTTGTCTTAAACTGTATGCTGGTGATTTTATTTATTATGGCCTGCTGAAAGCCTTCCTCTATCATGGCTTACATCCAGGTCTGTCTTCCGCTGACTCACACTTATCCCGATCTTTCGATTTTATAACCTATGCTTGATTCAGCTTACTGATAAAAAAAAGGCTGCCGAACTTGATCGACAGCCCTTCCTATTTTCTTTAGTCCAGAAAACTCATGCTCAGCAGCATGGAGAGCACAAAAAATACCAGGATCATGATCCTTGTGGCTTTCTTCAAACGCCCTTCCATGGAGTGGCCTTTGATCTTGCCCCAATAGGTATCCGCAACACCTTCGATGGTGCCGCCAAGCCCGGCAGATTTCCCTTCCTGCATCAAGATGATAACTGTAAGGATGATGCTGATGGCAACCAGTGCAATTAACAAAACCGTCTTTAACATGTTTTTCTCCGAATCTATGCTGCTCTTCCATAAGGAAGAAATCATTGGCTATATTCAATCACAAGCGTTATTAGTATAGCATACGTTCCTCATTAATTTCAAGTTTTTTCCTTTGAAGGACAGTGTAAACTTACTCTCGTATTTGATGGGATAAGAACCTCTGTCATCGAACCACAGCCAATCAATTTGAGCACTGAAAATATCCGGAGGAATATGGATTATGATTAACGGACAGTTAGATCAATTTCTGGATACAGGCTGGTTTTCAGAAGCGACTCTTTATTATAACGGATTTATCTATTGGTGCGAAGTGCAGAGCGACCTTACCACCAATACCACCACCTTTTTCATTGATAAATGGGCGGTCGAAAATGAGGATAATACCTACTACCATTTTTTTGCCGGAACCTGATGGTACGTTGAACTGGAAGAGAGTATTCGAAATTACAGACACGGATATAGACAGAATGAAACAACGTTTTCTGGAGGCTCCTGTTTTTGAGGGCAAAACCTTCTGGCAAGTGGAAAAAGACATCGCCTGGTTAGACGAAAGCTGTCCAATCATCAAAGGCACCCCTACAAAAATTCCATAACTTTTGTACCGGAGCATCAAAAGGAACCAGAATGGCTATTACGAATGGAATCTGGATACGAAAAATAGAAAGGATTCGGCAATATCTACGTAGAATACAGCACGATATTAAAGCGACAATTTCAATAAATTTGTCGTATTTCATACACAATTTGACATTTTTTATTGTCCCTATGCTGAAGATCTTGTCCGCGACGCCCTGTAGGCTCTTCAGCGACTCCCGGTGGCGCCGGTCTTGGTGGTGATAGTGTCATAGTTCCAATGCTGCATCATAGGCTTTTGTACCCAGTTCCCCCATTTTATCCGATAGGTCAGACAAAATATCAGACAGGCTCTTTTTTGCTTCTAATGTCAGGAGGCTCTGGCCTATCTCTTTGACACAACCGTTGGCTGCTTTCGTCTTTCTCCCAAACTCGTCGATTGACGTTGCAGTGTTAGTAGTAGAGCTTTCCGCTTCTGCCAGGTACTTGTCGTTTTCCTCCAGCGCTTTCGACGCCTGCACTGTCGCAGTTTCCGCATTGTTCAGGGACGTCTTCCAGGTCGATACCTTTTTCTCTGCGCTCTGGTAGCTCTTTTCGCTCTGCTCTACCTTTCCCGAAAGGCTGTCCACGACTTTCTGCTGCGCCTCCAACTCCTTGTTGGATGCCGTCCCCGACTCCTTCATGCCGTCCAGCTTCTCCTGGGCGGCAGCCAGCTGGGATTTGTAGCTGTTTAGTGTGTCCCCTGCCTTGCAGTAATTGTCCTGGGCGTGCTGCAGCGCGTCCCGGACCGCGTCCTCTTTTTGCTTTGTCGCATCAAGGGTCTTCTGGAGGGTGTCATGCTTCTTCTGGAGCGCTGCAAGCGAGTTTGCCTCCCCCTCTGTCTGGGCAGAGACAAGCTTCATTTCCGACTTCATCTCTTTCAGCGCCGTATTGCACTGGGTAACAGATAACGTACAATAAGTTTCGCAAATTCAATTTCATATAAAAATAGACATAGTCTATTGCCAGCCGGTAAAATTAAGTTACCACAC
>CADBRV010000007.1 GCA_902797185.1 uncultured Lachnospiraceae bacterium | reverse complement strand
CGAATCTTTTCAAGGTTGTTCTGCTGTTCTGTTGTCAAAGTGCTGTGTCCGCTGCCCTTTGAAGCAGCTTGTTAAGAATACCATCATTGCCCGAGCTTGTCAAGCATTTTTTGGAATCCTTTTTTTGCTGTGGAAATGTTTTCCTGACAGCGAAATAAATATTACCACTTTGATTCGAACCTGTCAACAACTTTTTTAAATTTTTTATTTAATTTAAAAAATTGCTTCAAAAGGTACAATTCTTATGTGGCATAAAAATGCTGATAACCGGAAAAACGGAGAAGGGGGGATTTGAACCCCCGCACCGCGTGAACGGTCTATACCCTTAGCAGGGGCACCTCTTCAGCCACTTGAGTACTTCTCCTTGTGCCTGAAACTCGATAAATATCGGCTCCTTCCGGTAATCAGCAAATGAAATTATACAGGACGTCCATATGTTTGTCAAATGTTTTTAGCGATTTCTACGCCCTATAACGCCCTATAACGTAATAGAAGCCGCCCGCCAGATGTTTTACAGATCCGGCGGACGATGTATTTCCGATCTGGCTGCCAGATGGCTTAATACTGAAAACCAGCGTTTTCAGATGCCTGTCTTTCGATCTTTACACGGATACGCTTTTATAAGGATCCGCGCAGTGCTCGTACAGATTATTCCCTTTGGTATCGATGACCGTGATCATCGGAAAATCTTCCACTTCCAGCTTCCGCACTGCTTCTGCCCCCAGGTCCTCATAACAGACGATCTCCGCCTTTTTCACGCATTTGGAGATCAAGGCTCCGGCACCGCCCACTGCGGCAAAATAAACTGCGTGGTTGCGCACGCAGGCATCCACTACCTCTTTTGTACGCTTTCCTTTCCCAATCATGGCGCGCTCGCCCAGGTCAAGGAGCCTTGGGGCATACTTGTCCATCCTGCTGGCCGTAGTAGGGCCTGCGGAGCCGATGGGGCGCCCTTCCCTGGCAGGGGACGGTCCCATATAATAGATTGCCGCGTCCTGGATCGGGAACGGAAGCTCTTTCCCCTGGTCCAAAAGTTCCATAAACCGTTTATGGGCTGCATCCCTTGCCACATAGATCGTGCCGGACAAATAGACATAGTCCCCTATTTTAAGGCGATCCGCCTCCTGAGCGGAAAACGGCGCCTTTAACCTGTATTCCATTGAAATCTTCTCCTTTTTTATCGTAAGGAGGGTCACGCTCTAGCAGGAGGATTCCTTACGATGTACTATCCGCATCGCCTTATGTCATCGCCTGGCAAGGCGGTGAAGGCGATTTGGAATGCGGCATCTGTCCTTTAGATTATTACCGACAAATGCCTATTTACATGGCAGCAGATATTGACTGCCACCGGCAGGCCCGCAATATGGGTCGGATAGGTATTGACGCTGCAGGCAAGCACCGTCTCCCGTCCTCCAAGGCCGCCCGGGCCGATGCCAAGCCCGTTTAGTTTTTCCAGAAGCTCTTCCTCCAGGTCTTTTACCCATGGGATCTCCGAATGCTGTCCCACTTTCCGGGTCAGTGCTTCCTTTGCCATAATGGCTGCCTTTTCAAAATCCCCGCCGATGCCGACGCCCACAAACATAGGGGGACAGGCATTGGGACCCGCGTCCTGGACAGCGGTAATGACAGCTTTCTTTACGCCTTCTATGCCATCCGCCGGCTTGAGCATGAAAATCCGGCTCATATTCTCGCTTCCAAAACCTTTCGGGGCAACTTTGACTTCCACCTGGTCTCCCGGCACGATCTGCATATGGATGACCGCCGGGGTATTGTCTTTGGTATTGACCCGAAGGATCGGGTCTCTGACGACAGATTTACGGAGGTAACCGTCCTGGTACCCCTGCCGTACGCCTTCATTTACCGCCTCCGTCAGGTCTCCGCCAATAAAATGCACGTCCTGCCCGATTTTCAAAAACACGATGGCCATGCCCGTATCCTGGCAGATCGGGATCTTCTGGTCCTTGGCAATTTCCAGGTTCTCCTTCAGCTGGGACAATACCTTTTTCCCGATGGGAGACTCTTCCTTGTCCCCTGCTTCCATTACTGCTTCTTTTACATCCGGGGAGAGGTCATAGTTGACGGTAATGCACATCTCCCGGATCTGCTTTGTCACTTCGCTGACGTTTATTTCTCTCATTCTTCGCTGCCTGTTTCTTCGTTATCTACGGTATCTTCTTTTACTTTCGCGATGCTGGCTACAGAAACCCCGTCTTCCATATTGATGACTTTGACGCCGCTGGTAATCCTGCCCAGGACAGAAATGTCGCTGACCTTGGTACGGATAATGATCCCTTCGCTGTTGATGATCATGATTTCATCTTCTTCATCCACCGAAAGCACGCCTGCCAGAGGGCCGGTTTTGTCTACGACTTTATAGCACTTGACTCCTTTTCCGCCTCTGCCCTGTACGGCAAATTCTAAGGTCTTCGTCCTCTTTCCAATGCCTTTTTCGGATACGAAAAGCAGTTCCCCACCTTCCACATCCAGCTGCATGCCGATGACCTCGTCACCCGGCTCCAGAAGGATGCCCCGGACGCCGATGGAAGTCCTGCCGGTTTCACGGACATCGGATTCCTTAAAGCGGATGCACTTGCCGTTTTTCGAAACCAGGAAGATGTCATTGTCCCCGCTGGTATATTTGACGGAAACCACCTCGTCATCTTCTCTGAGGGTGATGGCCGCAAGGCCGCTATTGCGGACATTGCGGTATTCTTCCATGGAGGTCTTCTTGATGGTCCCGTTCCTGGTAGCCATAAGCAGGTAATCGTCTGCCTTGTATTCCTTGATCGGGATGACCGTCGTAATCTTTTCATCCGGCTGCAGGTTCAGCAGGTTTATAATGGCAGTGCCACGGGAAGTACGGCCTGCCTCCGGGATTTCATACCCCTTCATTTTGTAAACCCTGCCCCGGTTTGTAAAGAACAGCAGGTAATTATGGGTAGAGGTCATAAAGATGTCGCGGATATAGTCATCCTCCAGCCTGGTCATGCCGATGATGCCGCGTCCTCCCCTGTGCTGGCTGCGGAAATTATCCGAGGTCATCCGTTTTATGTAACCTTTGTCCGTCATGGTAATGACGATGTCATTTTCCGGGATCAAATCTTCCGTGGAAAGGTCATAAGCATCAAAGCCGATCTTGGTCCTGCGCTCATCCCCGTATTTTTCGGAAATTTCCAGCATTTCCTTGCGTATGACGCCCAGAAGTTCTTTCTTGTCACCCAGGATCTTCTCATATTCCGCGATCTTAATCTGCAGTTCCTTAAATTCGGCCTCGATCTTCTCCCGTTCCAAACCGGTGAGGGTACGCAGCCTCATGTCCACTATGGCCTGTGCCTGCACGTCGTCTAAGTCAAAGCGTTCCATCAATCTCGTTTTTGCCTGTGCCGTATTCGCACTAGAACGGATTAAAGCGATGACTTCATCGATTGCATCCAGTGCAACCAGGAGGCCTTTTAAAATATGGGCCCTTTCCTGCGCCTTGTTTAAATCATACCTGGTCCTCCTGGTGACCACGTCTTCCTGGTGCATCAGGTAATATTTGAGCATATCGTGCAGGTTCAGCACCTTCGGCTCGTTGTTGACCAAAGCCAGCATGTTGACGCCGAACGTATCCTGCAGCTGGGTATGCTTATAGAGCTGGTTCAATACCACGTTAGGGTTTACATTGGCACGCAGCTCGATAACGACCCTCATGCCTTCCCGGTCAGATTCATCCCGGAGGGCAGTGATGCCGTCAATTTTCTTTTCTTTATGCAGGTCTGCCACCTTTTCGATCAGGCGGGCTTTGTTGACCATATAGGGGAGCTCGGTAATGACGATCCTGTTTTTCCCATTCTGCATAGGCTCGATGTCCGTCACGCCGCGGACGCGGATCTTTGCCCGGCCGGTACGGTAAGCTTCCTCAATGCCGCGCTTTCCGAGGATCACGCCGCCGGTGGGGAAATCCGGTCCCTTGATGATTTTCATCAGTTCCTCGATGGAAGTATCCCGGTCCTCCTGGACCTGGTTGTCAATCATTTTGACGCAGGCGCCGATCGCCTCCTTCAGGTTATGGGGAGGGATATTGGTGGCCATGCCGACGGCGATGCCGCTGGCGCCGTTTACCAGGATGTTCGGAAAACGGGAAGGCAGGACAGTAGGCTCTTTTTCTGTCTCATCAAAGTTCGGGGTAAAGTCAACGGTATCTTTATTGATATCCGCCAGCATCTCCATGGAAACCTTGGTCAGGCGGGCTTCCGTATATCGCATGGCAGCCGCGCCATCCCCGTCCACGGAGCCGAAGTTGCCATGCCCGTCTACCAGGGGATAACGGGTATTCCAATCCTGGGCCATGTTGACCAAAGCTCCATAAATGGAGCTGTCGCCATGAGGATGATATTTACCCATGGTATCGCCGACGATACGGGCGCATTTTCGATGCGGCTTGTCCGGACCGTTGTTCAGCTCAATCATGGAATAAAGGATACGCCGCTGTACCGGCTTTAACCCGTCCCGGATGTCCGGCAGGGCCCTGGATACAATGACTGACATCGCATAGCTGATGTAGTCCTTTTCCATTGTTTTTTGAAGGTCCACCTCATGGACCTGGTCAAATATCTTATCATCCATCTTTCTTCTCCCTGAATCTTCCCTTCAAATGGCTGGCATGTTAGACGCCGCATTCCAGACCGCCCTTAAGGAGAGCCGCGCCATGAAAGATCACGCTTCACGTGAGGGCACGGCCTGCGTCACCGCCTTGCCAGGCTAGGCGGCGGGCAATGCAGCTGGTATATCAGATATCCAGGTTCGTAACGTACTTCGCGTTCTTCTCGATAAATTCACGGCGGGGTTCCACCTGGTCGCCCATCAGCGTCGTAAAGGTACGGTCAATGGTGGCCGCGGTCTCTTCGTTATAAACCACACGGTTTAAGATCCTCTTTTCCGGATCCATGGTGGTATCCCAAAGCTGTTCCGCGTCCATTTCACCCAGCCCTTTGTAACGCTGGATCTTATTGTTGTTGTCCCTTCCTACCTCGTCCAGGATGCTGGAAAGCTCTTCATCGGTATAGGCATACCAGATCTTTTTGTTCTTCTCCAGACGGTAAAGAGGCGGCTGTGCCAGATAAACATGCCCTTGCTTGATCAGTTCCGGCATGAAACGGTACAGGAAAGTCAAAAGCAAGGTCGCGATATGGGCGCCGTCCACATCGGCATCCGTCATGATAATGATCTTGTTGTAACGGAGCTTCGTAATATCAAAATCATCGAAAATGCCGGTGCCAAAGGCGGTAATCATGGCCTTGATTTCCGCATTCTGGTAAATCCGGTCTTCCCTGGCCTTCTCTACGTTCAAAATCTTGCCTCGCAGGGGCAGGATGGCCTGGGTAGCACGGGACCTGGCAGTCTTGGCACTGCCCCCTGCGGAATCTCCCTCGACGATGTAAATCTCGCAGTTTTCCGGGTTCGGGTCCGTGCAGTCCGCCAGCTTGCCCGGCAGTGCCAGCCCGTCCAGGGCGGACTTACGCCTGGTCATATCCCTGGCATGGCGGGCCGCTGCCCTGGCGCGCTGTGCCAGGATGGCTTTTTCGCAGATGGTCTTGGCTACGGACGGGTTCTGCTCCAGAAAAATGGTGAGCCCTTCGGAAACCACGCTTTCTACCGCGCCACGGGCTTCGCTGTTGCCCAGCTTCTGCTTGGTCTGCCCTTCAAACTGGGGGTCTTCGATCTTGATGCTGACAATGGCGGTCATGCCTTCCCGGATATCCTCCCCGGAAAGGTTGTCCTCGCTGTCCTTCAAGAGGCGGTTGGCCCTGGCATAGTCATTAAAAGTCTTGGTCAGGGCACGGCGGAACCCTTCCAGATGGGTGCCGCCCTCCGGGGTGATAATATTATTGACGAATGCATAGGTGGCCTCATTGTAGCCGTCATTGTGCTGCATGGCCACTTCCACGTAAACGTTGTCCTTCATGCCTTCGCAGTAGATCACTTCCGGATAAAGGGGCTCGCTGCTGCCATTTAAGTAAGTAACGAATTCCTTGATGCCGCCTTCGTAATGGTAAACAGACTGCCTCGGCGCATCTTCCCTGACGTCCGTCAGCGTGATCCTAAGGTTCTTGGTCAGGAAAGCGGTCTCCCTTAGGCGGTTTTCCAGGGTGTCAAAATCGTAGACGGTCTCTTCAAAGATTTCCTTATCCGGCAGGAAGGAAATGGTCGTACCAGTCTCCCCTTCCGGGCAGGTGCCGATTTCTTCTACCTGGCATACTGCCTTGCCCCTGTTGTAACGCTGGTGGTAAACCTTGCCATCCCTTTTGACCTTTACATCCAGCCATTCGGAAAGGGCGTTTACGACGGAAGCGCCTACGCCATGGAGGCCGCCGGATACCTTGTACCCCCCGCCGCCGAACTTGCCGCCGGCATGCAGGATCGTAAATACGACTTCCAGGGCGGATTTCCCGGCCTTATGGTTGATGCCCACCGGGATGCCTCGCCCATCATCTTCTACGGTGATGGAATTGTCCTTCTGGATGGTTACTTCGATGTTGTGGCAGTAACCGGCTAAAGCCTCGTCCACCGCGTTGTCTACGATTTCGTATACCAGATGGTGAAGCCCTCTGGAGGAAATGCTCCCGATATACATACCGGGTCTTTTCCGGACTGCTTCCAGCCCTTCCAGAATCTGGATTTGATCCGCATCATATTCGTTTGCCATTGCATTAACTCCTTTCAAAGACTTTTCCATCTTCTACTTCAAAAACTTTATCCAAATGGAACCGGTTCTTGATAAAGTCATCGTAACCGGTACAGGTAATAATCGTCTGGATTTTCTGGATGGACTGCAGAAGCAGGTTCTGCCTGGCAGAGTCCAGCTCGGAAAGCACGTCATCCAACAGGAGCACCGGTGTCTCCTGCAGGGAGTTTTCCATGATCTGGATGGAGGAAAGCTTTAAGGAAAGCGCGCAGGTCCGCTGCTGGCCCTGGGAACCGAAGGTGCGCATGTCCATGCCGTTGGCTTCAAACCGCAGGTCATCCCGATGGGGTCCCACATGGGTAGTCCCCTCCTTCAGGTCACGCTCCCGCATCCTCTCCAGCTGCCTGCGGAAATCCTTTTCCTCTGTATTTTTCTCATAAATGACCTGGATCTGCTCCTTTCCCCCGGTAATCTCCCGATGGATGGGCACAATGCAGGTATTGATGTCATCCACGAAGGCTTCCCGCCTGCGGATGATCTTGATCCCATACTGAAGCACCTGTTCATCCCAGATGTCCAGCGTATCCAGGAGGGATGGCTCAAAACGGGAATCCTTTAAAAGCTGGTTCCGCTGCCCCAGCGCCTTATGGTACATGGAGAGGTCGTGCAGATAGACCTTGTCCAGCTGGGAAAGGGACTGGTTCAGAAAGGACCTCCGCTCCTGGGGACCGTTTTTGATGATCTGCAAATCTTCCGGTGAAAATACCACCGCGTTCAAAATGCCGAACAGGTCCGCGGCGCGGTGGATCGGCACCCTGTTGATGGCAATCCCCTTGGATTTACTGCTGCGCAGGTGAAGGTCGATCTGGATGTCCTGTTCATCCTTCCAGACCGTCGTACGGATATGGGCTTCCCGCTGGCCGAACCGGATCATCTCCCTGTCCCGGCTCCCCCTATGGGAACGGGAAGTGCTGCTCATAAAGACAGCTTCTAATATGTTGGTCTTTCCCTGCCCGTTTTTCCCGAAAATAATATTGGTATGGGGGTCAAAGGAAAGGTCCAGGGATTCATAATTCCGGAACTGGTTCAGTTCCAGGCGTTTTACAATCATGCCTTTTGTTCGATCCGTGCCTCTTGGCCGTGAAAGGAAATGACGTCGCCGGGCACCAGTTTTTTCCCGCGCATGGTGCAGGTCTCTCCATTTACTTCCACCTGCCCGTCCTGGATCACGATCTTTGCTTCCACTCCGGAAGAAACCATGCTTCCCAGTTTCATGGCCTGTCCCAGCTTGATATAATTGTCCTTTATTTGAATGGTTTCCATATCCTTCTCCTGTCAGCTGTTAATAAAGTTTACCGGAAGGATCAGATAGAGGTATGTCCCCTTGTCATCCTTGATGATGCAGGGATATTTCTGATTGATCAGGTATAAAGTGACTTCCTCGTCATCGATGGCACGCAGGGCATCGATAAAGAAGTTGGGGTTAAAGCCGATTTCCAGGTTCTTGCCCTCTTTGGCGATGTCCAGCTCTTCATTCATGCTGCCGATGAAGGATTTCATGGAGATCTTCATGGTATTGTCATGGAAGCTCATGACCACCGGTTTCTTGTCCCCTTCCTTGGAAAGCAGGGTGGCACGGTCGATACAGCTGAGAAGGTCCCTCTTGTTTACTTTGACTTTCGTTTCAAAATCATTCGAAATCATTTTGTCTACATCAAAATAATTGCCCTCGATCAGCCTGGTTACCACGGTGGTCTCGCCAAACAGGAACATCAGATGGTTCTCGCTGAAGAAAAGCTGGGCGATTTCATCCTGCTCACCGGAAAGGATCTTGTTTAATTCCTGCAAGGTCTTGCCCGGCACGATGACCTTCTTGTCGCCATAAGCGTCATTTAAGGTAATGTTGCGCATGGAGATCCTGTGGCCGTCCAGGGAAACGATCTTCAGGAGGTCATCCTTGATCTCAAATAATTCGCCGGTCATGATCATGTTGCTGTCAGAGTCGGCAACAGAGAAGATGGTCTGGCGGATGGCTTCCTTCAAGGCAAACTGGCTGATCTCGACGCCATTTTCCATTTCCACTTTCGGAAGGTAGGAAAAGTCGTCACCGGATTTGCCGGTGATGGCGAATTTAGCCTTTTCGCAGACAATGGTGGTCTTTAAAGAATCATCTACGGAAATCGTGATATCATCATCCGGCAGCTTGCGGACAATGTCGCTGATGATCTTGGCATCCAGAGCTACAATGCCTTCTTCTTCGATCCTGCCGTTTACGATGGTATCAATACCCATCTCGTTGTTGTTGGCGGTCAGATGGATCTCATCATTCTCCGCGGAAAACAGGATGCATTCCATAATGGAAATGGTGGATCTGACGGCTACTGCTTTGGACACGATGTTGATCGCGGATGCAAGTTCGTTTCTGCTGCAAACGATTTTCATGGAATTCTCCTCTCGGTTTACTGATATGTATGTAAGTACAAAAGCTGCATTCCAAATTGCCCGATAGACAACCGCTGTATTCCAAAACGTCCTTAAGGAGAGCCGCGTGATAAAACATCACGCTTTTCGTTGGAGCGCGGTTTGCGTCACCGCCTTGCCAGGCGGGACATTACGGGTAAGCCACGCCATGCAAATTCGCACTCCGCACGAAGGCGTGGCCTGCGTCATCGCCTGAAAGGCGATGACATTAGACGATGCGGCTGGTGCATCGTAAGGAATCCTCCCGCTGAAGCGGTTCCATCCTTACGGTATATTATAGATGATACGGTTTGTGCATCACAAAGAATTCCCTGTTTAAGGGCTGCTCTTTGCGATGTAGTATATATATAAAATTAATTAATCCTCTTAGCCTTAATAGTAATAGGGAATGTGAATATGTGTATAATTTCGGAAAACGGCGGTTTTCCACATTTTCCGGGGCATCTTCCGCCTGGATATCCATGTGGATAACTCCCTGGAACAGAGTTGATAGGGATGCCTT
>CADBRV010000006.1 GCA_902797185.1 uncultured Lachnospiraceae bacterium | reverse complement strand
TCGCGATAACCATCACTTTCCCGGCTGCTGCGCCCGCCGCGATAACCATCACTTTCCCGGCTGCTGCGCCCGCCGCGATAACCATCATCCTTCATGAAGGAGCCGGCATTCAGATAAGGGTTGTCACGAGGGTCCGGATTATTGTCCAGATAGGGGTTGTCACGAGGGTCCGGATCATTGTCCAGATAGGGGTCGTCCTCTAAATAAGGATCCTGGCCTGGCCATCCATCATCCGAAGCCCTGTCATCATTTTCTTGATACAGATCGTCGTAATCCCCTTTGCGAAGCCGGTCCCGCTTTTTGGAATTTTTCTTTCGAAAGATGCCCATATTCGCTCTCCCTGAATAAGTACAATCCTAAAATGATATTAAACAAAATAAAAGTGCTGAGCACGGAACTGCCGCCGTAGCTGACAAAAGGCAGTGTCACGCCGGTGGAGGGGATGAATTTCGTGACCCCTCCTACTGTAAGGAAGACCTGGAAAATATAATCTGTCCCCAGCCCCAGCGCCACCAACTTATAAAAAGGCCGGTGGATCTGCATGGCGATATTTAAGATAATAAAGAAACAGCACAGGCAGACCAGCACAAGGCAGATGGCAAAAATCGCACCCAGCTCCTCGGAAATGGCGGAAAAAATAAAGTCCTGCTCCACTACGGGGATCAGGTCCGGGCGCCCCAGTCCGATGCCGGTGCCAAACCATCCCCCGCTGCCGATGGCAAAAAGGGACTGGGAAAGCTGGTACCCGCCGGTTTCAATGACAGAAAACGGGTCTTTCCATGCCTGTACCCGGACCCGGACATGGTAAAAAAGAAAGTATGCCGCAACAGAACCCACGGCTCCCAAAAGCAGGCCTCCCAGAAGGTACCTGGCCTTCCTGGTGGATACATAAAGCATGACCAGGTAAACCATGAAAAACAAAAGGGCGGCGCCCAGGTCGGTGGAAGCAACCAGGATCAGGACATGAAGCATGGCCACGACAGTGGTAAGAAGGATCGTCTTGCGGTCTGTCGCCCGGCTGAACATGGATGCCACAAAAAATACGAAAATAATCTTTACAAATTCGGAAAGCTGGAGGGAAAAGCCCCCGATGGAGAGGGAAAGCTTTGCCCCATAACTGACAGAGCCAAGGACGGCAACCGCCCCCAGCGAAACGATGCCGATGCCTGCATAGACCCAGCCCAGCTTGTCCAGGCCATTGGCTTTTTTAATAATGACAGGGATAAGCAGCGTGGCCAGGGCGGAAACGATCGCGATAATGGCCTGTTTCCTTGCCAGGTCCTGGTCCAGCCGGGTCAGCATGACCATGCCGATGCACAGGAACATGCACATATGGTTCAGCAGGATCCTGGGCGCGTTGTGGTAAAACATGCTGTATACCGACTGGATGCAGATAAAAAGCGCCATGGCCAGAAGGAAATAAACCAGGATAGCCGCCTGCTGCTGCTCTAATAAAATATCCAGGAAACCTACCAAGGTAATCAGGAAAATCTCCACCCGCTGGGAGGCAAACAAAGCCTTCCTTTCGCTGTCCGGCTTTTTCGAGGAAAGGGAAGAAAAGCTCTGGGAAGTATAAACAGCAAAAAGTATAATGACCAGGTATTTCGATATTTGTATGAATGCAGTAACCATTCTTTACTCCACGCCTTGCCGGAACCGGCCATAGGTAAATGGGACAGGGGAAGGTTCCGGCATCTTCCCCGTCTGGAACAACCTGCATCGTTCCAGCACTTTCCCGGTTTCTTCCGGTGTTTCCGATGTAAATTCGATACGGTAATGGCTTATTTCCGGATGCTTTTTCCCGGACAGTTCCCGGAAAAGGTCCGTTGGGACGCTGTTATAGATCCGGTTGGTACAGATATCGCAAAGGGTCCTTACCGGGAAAGCCGCATTTTTCCTGTCTTTCAGGAAAACCAGGTTCCCGTCTTCTTTTTTCCTGCAGCCGCCTATGTTCTTTAACGCACATTGGGCCGTCGTCATAAGGGGCGCCCTGCCATAAATGACAAGCTCCGCGTCGATCCCTTCCATGCCGGATAAAAGCCCGGATAGTTCCTGTCCGGAAAGTTCCAGAGGCAGCGTAAAACGGCGAAGGCCAAAGCCTGACAGGAACCAGGCTGATTCTTTGTTCCAAAGATAAAGGCTGTAGTCCGCCCTGGCCTTCTGCTTTACTTTCTCTAGCGGCAGTGCATGCAGCAGGAAAGACAGGGAGTCCAGGCTCCGCACCAGGACTTCATCTGCCTGGGAAAGGAGGCTGGCCGGATACTCTTCTTCAAACTGCCTGAGATGGTTCTCCCGAAGCACTGGCGGAAGCGCGATCCCGCTCCTGCAGCCTGCTTCCTTTATCTCATGGAGGGCTTTTTCCAGCTCCCCTCTTCCGGCAAACCCGCTGGCATCCGCAAAAATGGTATCCCGCGAATAACCATCCGGGGAAGCCTTTTGTACGGTTCGGGAAGAAAGGACTGCTCCCAGCTGGCCATGGGTACAAGCCAGGATGGAAAGGTGTTTTCTTCCTTCAGAAGCCAGCAGTTCCTGGTCCGGTTCCTTTTTGACAGCCGGTGAAAAGGGGCTTTGCCCTTCATTCCCGGCTGCGGAAAAGCTTCCGGTCCCCTTGTTTCCAGCCACGAAAATGCCCTCCGCCTCTTCTTCTCCTTCCAAGAAGCCTTTTGCCTTATCTTCTCCTATTTTACCAGAAATTGCCGCATCCCGCTTTGGAATATATTTTTGAAGAAGGTCCTCACAGGCAGCACGCCTTAAAGTGTTTAATTCTTTTACCGTGCAGAACAGCCCGTCATCGATGTCGGCATGGAAGCAAGAGAGGGTAAAGGGCGTATCTCCCAGTTTTCCTGCCTGTCTGCGGAGCATGTCTTCTGTAAGCGGGCTGCTTTTTGCTTTCTGCGGGATTTCTCCCTGGGCAAGCCCTGTTTTATCCCCACAGGTGAAGAAAAATGTAACTGGCCGGTCTGCTTTACAGACAGCCTTTCCCTCTACCGGAAAACGGAGCGGCGACACATCGGTCCTGCGTTCCTCTTCTTTCTGGAAGGAAGCGGAATCATCGGAAGAAAAAGACGAAGAAGAAAGGCTCACCATGGTTTTTCCGGAAGGGGACAAATATCCATCCGTAAAACCATTCCGGTTTCCTGCCTTAAGCAGGAACTCCCTCTCCATCTTTTCATCCTGCAGGGAGCCTGTTTCCAGGATTTTGTCCAGCATGCGGCGGTAAGCCCAGGTGACAGAAGCCGCGTAAGACGGCTGTTTCATCCTGCCTTCGATCTTTAAAGAATCCACGCCGCAGGATATAAGGCCCGAAAGGCTCTCCATGCCGCAGAGGTCCTTCATGCTTAAAAGGTAAGCGCTCTTTGCCTTGCCCTTGGGACCTTTCCGCGGGTCTTCGGATACGGAATAAGGCAGCCTGCAGGGCTGGGCACACCTGCCACGGTTTCCGGAACGCCCGCCCAGAAAGCTGCTGAACAGGCACTGCCCGGAATAGCTGCAGCAAAGCGCGCCATGCAGGAACACTTCCAGCTTCATGCCGGTTTTCTTCTTGATGGATGCAATTTCATCCAGGGAAAGCTCTCTGGGCAGGACCACCTGGGATAAGCCATATTCTTCCATCAGGGAGATCCCCTCCGAGGAACAGAGGGACATCTGGGTGCTGGCATGGATGGGAAGGTCCGGAAAACACTCGTGAATGGTACGGACAGCCCCGAAATCCTGCACCAGGACGGCATCCAGCCCTCTTTTGTAAAAGGGTTCCAGATATTCCGGCAGCCTTTTTAATTCTTCTTCCTTCATCAGGGTATTGACCGTCAGATAGAATCTTTTCCCGCCCACATGGACGCTGTCCAGCGCCCGCAGGATTTCTTCATCGGAAAAATTACGGGCATATGCCCTGGCCCCATAGGACTTTCCCGAAGCATATACCGCGTCCGCCCCGGCATGGAGCACCGCGTAAAGCATATCCATGGAACCTGCCGGCGAAAGCAGCTCCGGTTTATTTATTTGCTCCTTTTTTTCTTCCATAAAAAAAATCCTGTCTTTCCTGAAAAGGAAATTTCACTGTCTTGATACCATCCATTGCCCAAAGGGTAGTAAAGCAGGTCTCTCTCCACACATACACTACACTCTTTCCTAATATGGCTGCCGGATCCCTTATCCCGCGCGTCTTACCCTTCTTCCGGCTTTTTTTCCCGTCCGAAATGGCGGTATGCCAGGGCGGTGGCTTCCCTGCCCCGGGGGGTGCGGTTGATAAAGCCGTTCTTTACCAGGTAAGGCTCGTAAACATCTTCAATGGTGCCGGAATCTTCCCCGATGGCGGCAGCCAGGGTTTCCAGGCCCACTGGTCCTCCATCAAACTTATCCATAATGGTAAGAAGGATCTCCCGGTCGCTCTGGTCCAGGCCGTCCTGGTCCACTTCCAGCAATGTCAGGGCCTCATCAGCAATTTTCTTGGTAATGACGCCGTCATATTCCACTTCCGCGTAATCCCTGACCCGCTTAAGCAGCCGGTTGGCCAGACGGGGCGTGCCTCTGGAGCGCCTGGCCAGTTCCCTGGCCCCGTCTTCTTCTATTTTTACCCCGAGCCGTTTGGCCGAACGCATGACGATGTCCTGCAATTCCAGCATGGAATAATATTCCATATGCTGCACGACGCCGAACCGGTCCCGCAAAGGTGCGGAAAGGAGGCCTGCCCTTGTAGTAGCCCCGATCAGGGTAAATTTCGGCAGGTCCAGACGGATGGACCTGGTCCCGGTCCCCTTGCCGATCATGATATCGATGGCATAGTCTTCCATGGCCGGATAAAGCACTTCCTCCACCTGCCTGTTCAGCCGGTGGACCTCGTCGATAAACAAAATGTCATTCTGCTGCAGGCCGCTTAAGATGGCCGCCAACTCGCCTGGTTTGGAAATGGCGGGTCCGGAAGTGATTTTGATATGGACCCCCATTTCATTGGCGATAATTTCAGACAAAGTAGTCTTGCCCAGGCCGGGAGGACCGTACAAAAGCACATGGTCCAGAGGCTCTTTTCTGTTTTTTGCCGCTTCGATATAGATCCGCAGCATCTGTTTTATTTTTTCCTGGCCGACATATTCATCCAGGGTTTTCGGACGCAGGGAAGTGTCCAGTTTGATATCCTCTTCCTGCATCTGGGTGGAAATAATTCGTTTTGCCATAGGATTCCTTTCCTACTGCATCATCTGTTTGAGCGCGAGCTTGAGGACTTTCTCCGCATCCGCGCCCTCCGGTATCTCGATGCCATGCAGGGCGGACAAAGCTTCCGCCGAGCTGTATCCCAGGGAGGAAAGGGCCAGGAGCACGTCCCTGCGCACTCCGGAAACCGGAGAGTCTGCAGATGGCGCGGGGGTTCCTGCCTCTTCCAGGCCTGTCACATCTGCAACCTTGTCTTTCAGCTCCATAATGACCCTTTTGGCAGACTTTTGGCCAATGCCCGGCGCCCGGCAGATGGTTTTTATATCTTCATTTAAGATCGCATACCGAAGCTCATCGGAAGACATAGCATCCAGCATGCCCAAGGCCCCTTTGGGGCCGATGCCGCTTACTCCCAGAAGCAGGTTGAACAGGTCCAGGTCATCCCTGCTCAGGAACCCGTAAAGCACAAAGGCATCTTCCCTTACGATAAGCTTGGTATAAATTTTTACTTCTTCCCCGGTAGAAAGGATGCCAGCACACTGCGCCATAGGGACAAAGACCCGGTAGCCGATCCCTCCTGCCTCTATGACAACGGCATCCTTTTCAAATTCTGCCAGGACTCCTTTAATATATGCATACATTGATTATACCCGTTCCCCGAAATAATAGAAACCTTTGCACGTATCCAGCCGTACCTGGACAATCTGCCCGATGTCACCGGCTGTACCCGGAAAATGGACGATGCTGTTGTTTTCCAGCCTGCCTGTAACCAAAGACAGATCCTGCCTGTTGATGGATTCCACCAGCACAGGGAGCTTCGCGCCGGTCAATTTTTCCGCTTTTTCCGCGGCAATTCCCTGCACTTTGGCTAGGAGGCGGTTAAACCTTTCCTTTGCCACATCTTCTGGGACCTGGCCTTCCATATTGGCAGCGGGAGTGCCGGTGCGTACAGAATACAGGAACGTAAACGCATTGTCATATCGGACGTTTTCTACCAGGTCCATGGTTTCTTCAAAATCTTCTTCCGTTTCTCCCGGAAAGCCTACAATAATGTCTGTCGTAAGCGCGATCTGTGGCATGGCACGGCGGATCCTCCCCACCAGGTCCAGGTAAGATTCCTTCGTATAATGGCGGTTCATCTTTTCCAGGATCCTGGTACTGCCGGACTGCACCGGCAGATGCAGATGCCCGCATACATGGCGAGAAGAGGCCATCACGTCAATCAGTTCATCTGACAAATCTTTTGGATGGGAGGTCATAAAACGGACCCGTTCTATGCCCGGCACCTGGTCCACCTGTTTTAAAAGCTGGGCAAAAGTAACTGGCTCCTCCAAAGTCTTCCCATAGGAATTCACATTCTGTCCCAGCAGCATGACTTCTTTGACGCCCTTTTGGGCTAAAGAGCGGATCTCATCCAGGATTGCCTGGGGTGGCCGGCTGTATTCCCTACCTCGTACATAAGGCACAATGCAGTAGGTGCAGAAATTATTGCAGCCGTACATGATATTGAAGCCGGTTTTAAAGGAATAAGTACGGTCTTGGGGAAGTTCCTCCAGGATCCTGGAATTGTCATCATCCTCATAGATGGATACTTCCATCTTGTGCTCCTGAAACGCTTTCACGACCAGCGATGGCATTTCGTAAAGGTTGTGGGTGCCGAAAACCAGGTCCACAAAGCGGTAGCTTTTCTTTATTTTTTCCCTTACCGGCTTCTCCTGCATCATGCATCCGCAAAGGCCGATCATCATCTCCGGGTTTTTCTTTTTATAGCCATTGAGCCTTCCCAGCCTGCCATAGACCTTCAGGTTGGCATTTTCACGGACGCTGCAGGTATTGTAAATCACGAAATCCGCCTGTTCCGAATCCGTTTCTGTGTAGCCCATTTCTTCCAGCATGCCTCTTAATTTTTCGGAATCGTGGGCATTCATCTGGCAGCCGAAAGTGGTGACATGGAAGGTCAGGGGATGGCCAATCCGCTGGGACCGCTGCGTGATAAATTCCCTTGCCAGGCGGATATTCCGGTCCACTTCTTCCAGCTTTTTTTCTTCCTTTTGGCCTGATGCGCCACTGAAAGAAGCGCCAGCCAAAGCCGCATTCTTTTGGATGCCTCCGACGGAAATGGGATGGTCTGCGGTATCATTCCCGCTTTTGCTTACGAATGCGGAAGTTTTCCCATTCGTTTTCCTGCCGGCACCAATGGCTTCACGGAATTTTTCCTCAAGGGAGCGTTCCTCTGTCATGGACGTTTCTTTCCTTTCTTATAAAGGTCCTTCACATGGGTGATAGAACCGTCTTTTTCCAGGATGTCAATCCTGTCCAGCTGTCCCCGCAGGTTCCGGCGGAAAGATTCAATATACTCTTCCCTTAAGCGTACCTGTTCTTCTTTTTCTTCCGGTGAAAGCCCTTCCTTCTTTTCTTTATGGTAAAGCTCGTTGATCCGGGCAATTTTTTTCTGATCCATTTACTGCCTTTCTTCTCATTTATTCCAAAGTGCTGGGATGCAGGTTCCCCTCCATCTCTTCCTTCATGGTGTTCTGGATATAATCTTCAATATGGAACTTGCTGCCCCGGGATGGTGCAAATAATGTCCCTACCTGTTTTCCCTCCAGGATATCATGGATCACCGAAACATCGTCCCCGCTGGCGATGACCATGCTGGCTCCTGATCCGGTGGCAATCCGCGCCGCGTTCAGTTTTGCAGTCATCCCGCCGGTCCCGACATCGGACCCGATTTCGTCCGAGGCCATGCCTTCTACCTCATCCCCCACTTCCGGTACAAAGGATACCAGTTTCGCGCTGGGGTCTTTCCTGGGGTCTGCGGTATAAAGCCCTGAAATATCGGAAAGCAGGATCAAAAGGTCCGCCCCGGTCAGGGAAGATACCAGTGCCGAAAGGGAGTCATTATCGCCGAAATGGATTTCGTAGGTGGAAATGGTATCATTCTCATTTACAACCGGGATAATGCCCAGGCGGAACAGCTCTTCAAAAGTATTATGGGCATTTTTCCTGGCAACCGGGTTCAGGATGGAATATTTCGTCATCAGGATCTGGCCTGTCAGCTGGTTATATTCCGCAAAAAGCTTTTGGTAAGTGGTCATCAGGCTTGCCTGACCGATGGACGCGCATGCCTGTTTCTGGCTTACAGTCTCGGGTTTGTGGTCCATGCCAAGGGCTTTCCTGCCCACGGCAATCGCGCCGGAAGAAACAAGGACGATGTCCTTCCCTTCATTTTTCAGGTCGCATAATACACGGATTAATTTTTCTACTTTCCTTAAATTAAGTGCCCCGGTCTGGGGATGGGTCAAAGAAGAAGACCCGATTTTCACGACGATCCTGCCGCTGGTTTTCAATGACTGCCTGATAGATGCTTCCTGGTTCATAATATTTATCCTAATAAAATAACTGTTTTTAAAAATACCAAATGACACGATAGCCCCTATCGTGTCATTGTGGTAGAAAATACGGCATACCACTGCCGTTTGTTAACTTTTTACGTTGTTTATGCAGTCTCTTTCTTTACTGCAGCAGGCGGAGTCACGATCTTGAAGATGACGTGCTTCGGGCATTCCTTTGCGCACAATCCACAGTTCTTGCACTTCTCGTAATCGATCTTTGCAATGTTGTTTTCTACATGGATTGCGTCAAAGTGGCAGACCTTCTCACACTTATGGCAGGCGATACATCCGATATCGCATACCTTCATGACATCCCTGCCTTTTTCCTGGGAACTGCAGGCAACAAAATATTTCTGCTTGTAAGGAACCAGGTCGATCAGGTGGCGGGGACATTCTTGTACACATTTGCCACAGGCTACACAGGTTTCTTTATCTACCCAGGCAATGCCATTTACAATATGCAGTGCGTTGAATTCACAGACATCTACACAATCGCCATAACCAAGGCATCCATAAGCACATGCTTTGGATCCGCCGCCGGGCGCAAGGGATGCCATCTTGCAGCTCATCTCGCCGCTGTATACGTACTGCTCCTTTGCACGGTCTGCCGTGCCGGAACAATTGACATAAGCCACCTTCTTTTCTGTCTCTCCGACAGTAGTACCCATGATACCGGCAATGACGTCCGCAACCGGAGCCCCGCCTACCGGGCACTGGTTTACCGGTGCTTCACCTTTTGCGATAGCTGCTGCTAGGCCGCTGCAGCCAGGATAGCCGCATCCGCCGCAGTTGTTTCCGGGAAGGGCATCCAGGATCTTCTCTTCCCTCTCATCAACCGGCACATAAAACTTCGTAGCGGCAAAACCAAGGAAAAGCCCGATGACCAAGCCTGTCCCGGCGACAACGGCAGCCGCGATAATTACTGCTGAAATACTCATGATTCAGGCCTCCTTAAATAATCCCGGAAAATCCGAAGAATGCGATGGACATAAGGCCGGCGGTAACAAGCACGATGGCAGTTCCCTGGAAAGGTCTTGGGATATTGTTATATTCCATCTTCTCACGGATGCTGGCCATGATGACAATAGCGATCAGGAAACCGAGCGCGGTACATACGCCATATACAAAGCCTTCCAGAATATTGTAGTCATACTGTACGTTGTTAAGTGCTACACCCAGTACTGCGCAGTTCGTGGTGATCAGCGGAAGGTAAACGCCCAGCGCATTATACAACGCAGGCACGCTCTTCTTTAAAAACATTTCCACAAACTGTACCAGGCAGGCGATGACCAGGATAAAGACAATCGTCTGTAAATACTCAAGATTAAGCGGAATTAAGATAAAGTGGTAGATAACGCCGCAGACAATGGAGGAAATGCCGATAACGAAAGTTACGGCAAGGCCCATGCCCAGGGCAGTATCTGTTTTCTTTGAAACGCCAAGGAACGGGCAGATACCAAGGAACTGGCTCAGGACGACGTTATTGACGATAGCCGCGCTGATGGCGATTACAAGTAAGTCTTTCATGCCTTATTCTCCTCCCCCGGTTTCTTTGCCCCTGCGTTTTCTGCCGGTTTTGCGGTTTCCGCATCAGCGGCTGGCTTTGCAGTTTCTGCATTGCCGGAAACCTTTGCCTTTTCTACTGCTTCCACGGCTTTCTTCTGCTGCGGGGAAAGGGCAACGTCCTTTACCATGCCGTCAAACAAAAGCCCGCCGCCGCATGCTGCAGAGCAGGCAGCACAGTTCATCTCGCATACAACCGGTTCGGTAAGGGCGCCGGTCTTTTCTGCATGCTTGATCTTGATCTGGTTCAGGATTGCAACCAGCATGGCAAGTACGAAGAATGCGCCAGGAGCCAGTACGAAGATGATGATCGGGGTATAACCGATCTTCCCGGTGGAAGCATCTGCCAGCGGGAAAAGCTGGAACCCGAAAATGGAACCATTTCCGAGGATCTCACGGATGCTGCCGATGACTGTCAGGGAACAGGTAAATCCAAGGCCCATGCCAAGGCCGTCGAACAGGGAAAGCCCAACCGGGTTCTTGGATGCATAGGATTCTGCACGTCCTAAGATGATACAGTTAACAACGATCAGAGGAATGTAAATACCCAGCGAATCGTAAAGTGTCGGCACATAGCCTTCCAAGAGGAACTGCACAATCGTTACCAAAGTGGCAACGACAACAATGTAAGCCGGCATACGTACTTTGTCCGGAATGATTTTCCGCAGGGCGGAAATCAGCACGTTGGAAAGTACCAGTACGACAGTGGTGGACAGCCCCATGCCGATACCGTTAATGGCAGACGTGGTAACTGCCAGCGTCGGGCACATGCCCAGGAACTGGACGACAGTTGGGTTTTCTTTCCAGATGCCGTTGTAAAGACGTTCTACATACTTATTCATTTGAGCCGCCTCCTAACACTGCATTAAAATAGGCAAGCGCGGCATTTGCCCCGCCGGTAACGGCACGGGACGTGATGGTGGCACCGCTGATTGCTTCAATCTGGTTATCAGAAGAAGGCGTCGTCTTTACGACTTCGAGAGTGCCGCTTACCTTCTTATCCGTAAACTGTGAGGAGAACTTCGGTTCCTTTGCTTTCTGTCCAAGGCCGGCGGTTTCATTCAAGGTTGTGAAGGAAATACCATTCAAAGTGCCATCGTTCTTAATACCCAGGGAGAAGGAAACGTCTCCGCCATAACCATTGTGGTCTGTCACATTGATGACATAGCCCAGGGTCTTCCCGGAACTGTCTTCCGCTACTTCAACGCCGTCGATCTGGGCGTCTTCTGCAAGGTCAGCTTTCTCCAGGACGGACTGTGCTTCATCGGCGTCAAAATCGGAATAGTCTTCAAATTTGTCCGCGTCTTCAAAGACAGCCTTATAGGCCTCCTGCTGTGCGTTATATTCTGCCGTTGCAATCGGACCGGCAGTAATCTCATGGACAAGGCCCAGGGATACACCGGAAACAAGAGTAATGGCTGTCAGGATTAAAGCGTCTTTCCATAAAGCTTTCATGCCTTTTCCCCTCCTTTACTCTTTTTTTCTTTTTCTACGCCAAATCCCTTGGGGATGGTGGCACGCTCAATAAGCGGTACCAGGATGTTGGAGAAGATGATGGCGTAAGATACGCCTTCTGCCATGCTTCCGAAGGTACGGAACAGGGCAGTTAAAAAGCCCAGCAGGATTCCATAAATCAGCTTGCCCTTTGGCGTAATCGGGGAGGTGGCGTAATCGGTTGCCATGAAGAAGGCACCCAGGATCAGGCCGCCGCCGCATACCTGGCCGGCAATGTACTGTGGATTGATTGCGGTACCGTTTGCAGCACCAAAAATGCTGATAAAGACCACAAAGGATATGATATAAAGCCCCGGGATCTTGATATCGATGACACCTACCAGGATCAGGAAGACGGCACCGATCAGAAGGGCGATGACACTGGTCTCGCCGATGGTACCGGGAATGGTACCTACGAACTCAGCCCATACATCCGGAGCCTGCCCCTGGCGCATCAAAGCCAGCGGCGTAGCGGTGGTCACGCCATCATAGGTCCAGTTGGACATCTGGCCGGCAAAGGAAATCAGCATAAAGCACCGGGCACCAAGTGCCGGGTTCATGAAGTTCTGTCCAAGCCCGCCGAACACGCATTTTACAACAATAATGGCAAATGCTCCGCCAACGATAGGCATCCACCATGGCAGGGAAACCGGGAAGTTTAATGCTAACAGCAGCCCGGTTACGACTGCGGAAAGATCGCTGATGGTCTGCTTACGCTTCGTAACCTTGTTAAAGATATATTCCGAAGCGACGCAGGAAGCAATCGTAATACAAATCAAAAGCAGCGCACGCGGCCCGAAATTCCAGATACCGAAAGCCGTTGCAGGAAGCAAGGAAATGATCACATACAGCATGATGCGGCTGGTAGAATCCTTGGCGCGAACGTGCGGGTTTGATGCAACATTGTATAAGTCACTCATGTTTTCACCTCTCCCTTATTTCTTTCTTCTATTCGCAAGGACGGTCTTCTTGCCTGCCTTGATCGCCTGGGCAAGATACCTTCTTGCCGGGCAGATATAACTGCAGCTACCACATTCGACGCATTCGACGCCGCCCCATTTTTCAAACTGGTCGTACCTGCCCTGCTCGGAAAAGTCTGCAAGGCGGGAAGGAGTGATCCGGCTCGGACATACTTCTACGCACCGGCCGCACCCGATACATGGGCCAGGTTCATACTGCTTTACCTCGTCCTTTGTAAAGGCAAGGAGCGCAGAATTGGTCTTTCCTACCGGGATATCCGTCGTAAAGTTGGAAAATCCCATCATCGGCCCGCCGTAAATGATCTTTTCCGGCTGGGTCTTAAATCCGCCTGCGGCTTCTACCAGCTCCGCAAAGTTGGTGCCTGTCGGACAGCGGAAGTTCCTGGGGTCTGTTACAGCATCCCCGGTAATGGTCACAACCCTGGTATTGACCGGCTTGCCTTCTTTGACTGCACGGTAAATGCAGCAGAGGGTCTCCACGTTGTCTACAATGCATCCCGCGTCTGCCGGAAGCATGCTGGAGTTGATCTTCCTGCCTGTGCAGGCGTAAATGATGGAACGCTCTGCACCCTGCGGATACTTGGTACGCAGAGGCTGTACCGAAATAGACGGTTCGTCCTTGGTAAGCTTCTCCAGAAGCGCGATACAGTCCGGTTTGTTGTTTTCTACAGCAAGGATGCCCTTTGCACCATTAAATAAGGAAAGGACAATCTTCATCCCTTCGATCAGCTGCTCAGGCATTTCCAGCATGACACGGTAATCGCTGGTCAGATATGGCTCGCACTCTGCACAGTTTGCGATAATCGTATCGATTTTGTCCGGGTTCGATGGAGCAAGCTTGACGTGCGTCGGGAAACCGGCGCCTCCCATTCCCACTACTCCGGCGTTGCGGATTTTTTCAAGAATTTGGTCTTTCGTCAGCTTTGATACATCATCTACTGCATCATATTCCACTTCATCGTATTTCCCATCATTTTCAATAATGATGGAATTTACCATTCCGCCAGCTGCAACCCGTCTCGGTTCGATTTTCTTCACCGTTCCCGAAACAGATGAATGGATCGGTGCGGATACAAAAGAGCCTGCTTCTGCAATCAGCTGCCCTTTCTTCACCTGGTCGCCAATCTTTACCACTGGCTTTGCCGGTGCACCGATGTGCTGAGAAAGCGGGTAGACCATCAGTCCTGTCGGCAGATATTCCTGGACCGGTTTATCTTTCGACAATTCTTTGCCTTCGAACGGATGAACTCCGCCGGCAAACGTCTTCAATCCCATTTGTCGCATTCCCCTCTCTTGGTCGTTCTTGTGCGGCTTAAAAACCGCTGAATTTCCCAAATTGTTTATTTACATTTCAATATTCTATCACAATTGGTTTGTTTTTTATACTACAAAGTAGACAATTACAGCTATGATTTTTTCAAATTGTGTATAATGGTTATATGGTAAAACAATATATAAAGAAAATAGATTCGGGCCATCTTTCCCGGCGCCCGCAGGATTACCTTCCGGAAGGGACCATGGCCTATGATATTGAGACCACCGGCCTCTCTTCCCGCTTTGCCCATATCTACTGTATCGGGTCTGCTTATGCGGAAGGCGGCAGCTGGTGCATTAGGCAGGTATTTGCGGAAAGCGCGGATGACGAGCCTGCCCTGCTGCAGGATTTTCTGGAAGAAATCCTCCCATACCGGTATATGCTTTCCTTTAACGGGACGTCTTTTGACTTGCGTTTTCTGGAAGAAAAGTGCGCCAGGTACGGGCTGTATGCCGGAGCTCTTGAAAAAAGCCAGATTGATTTGTACCGTGTCCTGTCCCCTATGAAAAGGATGCTGGGGCTTTCGGATATGAGGCAGAAAACTCTGGAAAGGCGCATGGGCCTTGTCAGGGAAGACACCTTTACCGGCGGGGATTTGATCCATGTCTATAGGGAATATCAAGAATCCCAGGAAGAGAAACTCCTGAGGGAACTGCTCCTGCATAACGCGGAAGATGTGGAGGGGCTTTTGATACTCTCCTATTATTTGGCATACACCGCGCTCTTCGGCGGGAAGTTTAAGGAAAGCGTACCCGCGGTGGAAAGCGAGGACGATGGCAGTAGTTTTATCCTGCCACTCCATCTGGAAAGCGTCCTGCCCTTTTCCCTGAACTATTATTCAGGCGGCGCTTACCTCTATGCAGAAAAATGCACCGCGCTGCTGAAAGTCCCTGTCCTGGAAGGGACATTGAAATTCTTTTACCCAAATTACAAAGATTACTATTATTTTCCCGAAGAGGACCAGGCGTTCCACAAAGACGTGGCCAGGTTTACGGACAGCTCACACAGGAAAAAAGCGACAGCCGCCACCGCTTACCAGAAAAAGAACGGGCTGTTCCTGCCCGTACCTGCTAAGGCAGCGCAGGAGATGGACCTGCCCTTCTTCTATGAAACCCCGAAAAAGGACCTGCCTTTTGTGGAACTTTCCAAGGCGGAGGAGGAAGCATTTCCTTTGCATTATTATATAGAAGGAATATTACAGTACCTTCTGGCAGATTCAAGGAAGCAGAAGTAAGCAGGTTGAAAAGGGGCTCATGAAAAACACAGCCCAAAACAAAGAAGGACTTTTAAGCTCAAAAAGCTTGAAGGTCCTTTCTTGGTGGTAAAATTTAACTGCTATGAAAAACAATACCTGGCCTTATTCTAATGAAAATCAAGGCTTTTTGCTATTGCTCTTTAAATATTTTCAGTTCATAAGCATCATGAAGCACATGAAAAAAGTGGCTTTGGAAATGCTGTTTATCGCTTTTCCAAAACCACTTTTTCATGTACTTTACTATTTTTAGAAATTGCTTTTATCAAAAAGCATTCCGAAAATTATTCTTCGTCAGAACCTTCTTCGGCTTCTGCTTCTTCCGCTAACTTCTTGCCTACTGCGTTGATATCAACGTCAGCATATTCTTCGCCGTTATCCTGGCGCTCTTCCCTTCTCTTCCTTGCCGGAGCCTGGAGGGCCTTGATGCTAAGGCTGATCTTGTGGTTCTCTTCGTTGAAGTCAACTACCTTTGCGGTAACTTCCTGTCCAACCTCAAGTACATCGCTTGGCTTGTCGACATGCTCCCTGGAGATCTGGGATACATGAAGCAGTGCGTCAACTCCCGGTGCAAGGGCGATGAATGCGCCAAAGTCAGTCATACGTGCAACCTTGCCGGTTACAACGTTGCCAACTGCATATTTCTCAGCTGCGTCATTCCACGGGTTCTCATCCGGGAACTTCATGGAAAGGGCGATCTTGTTCTCCTTGATATCTTTTACAAAGACACGGACTTTCTGGCCCGGCTTGAAAAGCTTCTTCGGGTTGTCAACCCTGCCCCAGGACATTTCGGAAATGTGGAGCAGCCCGTCTGCACCGCCCAGGTCGATGAATGCGCCAAAAGTAGTAACGTTCTTTACAGTGCCTTCTACTACATCGCCAGGACGAAGGGTGCTGAGCAGTTCCTGAAGCTTCTGCTGTTTCTCTTCCTGGATCAGGACTTTGCGGTCGCCGATGATCCTCCTCCTCCTCGGGTTGAATTCGGTAATACGGAAGGAGATTTCTTTGCCTGCATATTCATTCAGGTCTTTTACATAAGTATCAGAAACCAGGCTTGCCGGGATGAATACACGGGTATCTTCTACGGTAACGCTGAGTCCGCCGCTGAGTACCTTTGTAACCGGTGCTGTAAGGGTAGTGCCCTGCTCGAATGCTTCCTTGAGCTTTTCGTTGCCCCTGTCCTGAAGCATCTTGCGGTAAGACATTACGACCTGGCCGCTGTTCTCGTCAATCTTGATGATCTTGGCATCGATCTTGTCGCCAACGTTAACAACCTTTGTAAGGTCGGTTACGGTCGGGTCAGAGGTGTATTCCCTCAGGCTGATCACGCCATCCATCTTGTAGCCGATGTTTAAGATGATTTCGTCTTCCTTTACATCGAGAACCTCGCCCGTTACGATTTCCCCCGGACGTACATTCTGCTGGTTCTCTTCTGCTTCGTTAAGCAGCTTTTCAAAATCTTCTTGTTCAAAATTGTTATTCGTCTCTGACAAATTTTTGAACCTCCTTGATAATTTTTTTGGGAGTGGAAGCTCCCGCAGTAATCCCGATCGTGTGAATCTTTTCGGGATGCTGAAGAACGAAATCCTCTAACGACTGGATTAAATAAGTATCGTTACACTCGTCTTTGCAAATTTCATACAGTTTTCGGGTATTGGAACTGTGTTTCCCGCCAATCACGACCATGGCGTCAGCTTTCCGGGCAATTTCCTTTGCCTCCTTCTGGCGCTCATCTGTCGCGCTACATATAGTATTCACAACAATATCAGTATACCTGTATTTTTCCGAAACTGCAACCAGTTCTTTATATTTTTTTGCATTAAAAGTGGTCTGGGATACAAAGCAGATTTTTTCTCCCGGCGCCTTTTGAAAATGCTCCAAGTCGGACACTTCCTGTACCACATAGACCTTTGCGGACCCGCACCATCCCATGATCCCCTGCACTTCCGGATGGGTGACATCCCCTGCAATCATGATGCTGTATCCCTTTTCAGAATACTCCTGCACGATATGGTGGATCTTCTTTACAAAGGGGCAAGTGGCATCAATCAGCCCCATGCCCTTCCTTTGGATGATTTCATAAATCTCGGGAGGCACGCCATGTGTGCGGATGATGACCGTCCCCTTGTCTATTTTTTCCAGTGCCTCCTTGTCCTGCAGGACCTGGACATTCTTTTCCTCCAGGTCCTTTACCACGCTTTCATTGTGGATCAAAGGGCCGTAGGTATACAAAGGGAAATTGCCCTTTTCCGCTTCCTTGTAGGCAATGTCCACTGCCCTCTGGACACCAAAGCAGAAACCAGCTGTTTTGGCGAGAATCACTTCCATTCTTTCATCCTCCCTAAGGCCAGCCTGCAGACCTTGTCCGAAACCTGCTGGATTGTAAGACCGGTCGTATCAAGATAGACCGCGTCCTCTGCCTGCCGCAGCGGGGCCGTTTCCCGGTTCTTGTCCTGGTAATCCCTCTGGGATATTTCCTCCTCAATCTGGCCCAGGCTGACCTCCTCCCCTTTCTCCAAAAGCTCTTTATAGCGGCGCCCGGCCCTTTCCTTTACGGAAGCGGTCAGGTATATTTTCAGCTCCGCGTCCGGCAGGATATTGGTACCGATATCCCTGCCGTCCATGATGACGTCATTTTCCTTTGCCAGGTTTCTCTGCAGATCCAGCAGCTTTGCCCTGACACAAGGGTAAGCGGATACCTTGCTGGTGGATGCGCTGACCTGTTCCGTACGGATCAGGCCCGATACATTTTCCCCATTCAGATAGACCTGCTGCCCGTCCTCGTCATACGCAATCCGGATATGGATGTCCGGCAGTACTTTGCGGACTTCCTCTTCCTTGGAAATATCTACACCGGCCCGGATGCAGTAAAGTGCCAATGCCCGGTACATCGCGCCCGTATCCACATAAATAAATTTCAGACGCCCCGCCGCTATCTTTGCAATTGTGCTTTTCCCGGAGCCTGCCGGCCCGTCGATTGCGATATTCATTCCTTTGCTTCTCCTTTTATTTCTCCATCCGCAGGAGAGCAAAAATATCCAAACTGGCTTCCTGCTATCCTGCCATAACGCCGGGTCCCTATCGTATGCCGGGGAATCACCGGTCCACATTCCCATATGTGTCCTGTTATCCTTCCATCGCAGCGCTTTCCCCTGCCAGGTGCCCGGTGGACCAGGCGATCTGCAGGTTGTACCCTCCGGTATATGCGTCTACATCTATGACTTCCCCCGCAAAATAAAGCCCCTTCTTCTTTTTGGATTCCATGGTGGAAGAATCGATCTCCTTTGTGGAGACTCCGCCCTTCGTCACCACGGCTTCCGTATAAGGGCCGGTCCTTTTCATCGTCATGGGCAGCCCTTTCAGCAGCGCCGTCAGCTTTTTCCTCTGTTCTTTGGTAATATCATGCACTTTTTCATGGGGGCTGATGCCGGATTTTTCAATGGCCAGCGGTATCATTTTCGCCGGCAGCAGGTCTGAAAGGGAATTGGCAAAGTCCCGGTTGGCATATTTTTCAAAATCCCGGCAGATCCTCTGGTCCAGCTGCTTTTCCGAAAGGGCGGGCTTTAAATCCAGCCTCGCTACCATCGGTCCTTTCTCCAGCCTCCTTGCCAGCCTGGCGCTGGCCGTAAGCACGATGGGCCCGCTGATCCCATAATGGGTAAAAAGCATTTCCCCGAAAAAGGAATCCAGCTTTTTCCCACCCTGGTAAAATGTAAGCTCCACGTTCCGCAGGGAAAGCCCCATAAGCCCATGGTATTCTTCCTCTTCTACGGCAAACGGCACCAGGGAGGGGACGCAGGGCACGATGCTGTGGCCCGCTTCCCTGGCCAGACGGTACCCATCCCCGGTAGAACCGGTAGACGGGTAGGAAAGCCCTCCTGTGGCAATAATGACCGCGTCTGCCGGGATCTTTTCACCGTCCGACAGCAGGACGCCTGCTGCCTGCCCATCCTGATAAAGGACCTCTTTTACCCTGGAGTGGAGCCTTACGGAAACGCCCAGCCTCTCCATCTCCTCATCCAGTGCCCGCAGGATGTCGGAAGAATGGTCCGACCGGGGGAATGCTCTGCCTCCGCGTTCCGTTTTAAGAGGGACCCCGCAGGATTCAAAAAAGCTTTTCACCGCGTCATGGTCATAGCCATACACAGCGCTGTACAGGAACCTGGGGTTCGATACGACAGAGTCAAAAAAATCTGCTGTATCGCAGTCATTTACCAGGTTGCATCGCCCTTTCCCGGTAATAAAAAGCTTTTTCCCGGTCTTTTCATTCTGTTCGAGGAGAACGGCCTTTGCGCCGCAGCGGGCAGCGGAAATGGCAGCTGCCATCCCTGCCGCGCCTCCTCCAATGATACAAACTGTCTTCATCCTGATTTTCCTTCTGCCTGATGGTCAGACCTCTACCTCGGAAGGGCCGCTTTCCTCCTGCACTTCCTCTTCCGCCTCTTCCCTGAAAAGCTCCATCTGCAGCTCGGTGGGGGCCGGCAGCATTTTGGGGGAAGAGATGCCGAAAACCCGCAGGAACTCTTCCGTTGTCACAAACAGGATCGGGCGCCCCGGTGCATCCAGCCTCCCCTGTTCCTTCACCATGCCCAGCTCCACCAGCTTGTTTACCGCATGGTCGCTGGAGACGCCGCGGATCTTTTCGATCTCCGTCTTTGTAACCGGCTGGCGGTATGCAATGATGGAAAGGGTTTCCATCACCGTGTCGGTAAGCTGGAACTTCTTCTGCTTTTTCACCACTTTGGACAAAGTATTATAGCATTCCGGTTTCGTGCAAAGCTGGATGCTGTTTTCCAGCCGGGCAAGACGGATCCCGCTGGAAGGCGCTTCATACCGCTTCTCCAGCCTGCCGGCCAGTTCCTTTACCGTCTTAATATCCGTCTCCAGGGCATCCGCCAGCTTCTGCAGCGGGACGGCCCCTCCTGCCGCAAAAAGGACCGCCTCTACGGCGCCCTCCATTTTTTCCAAATCGTTTTCCATATATTCTGTTCTTCTCACGGGCCGGCCGAAATTTCGGGTGCCCATGCTGTCTTGTCATCCTATGTTCTTTACAGGCATCCCCGCTTTCCGGGACACCCATGCTGTCTCTTCCTTACATATTTTCACAGGCGTCTTTCCTTCCAGGGCGCCCACGCGGTTATTTCTTCATCCCTGTCCCGTCCTTTGATTCATCATGAAGCTTCGGCAATTTTCGATTCGATCTCGATATCATCAAAAAGCGCGTCCTGCTTCACAGTGACGCTCCCCTGCTTCATCATTTCCAAAAGGGCGATAAAGGTGACGATAACGTCCATCTTGTTTTCCGAGGCATGCACCAGCCGCTTAAAGGAAAACCTTTTATGCCTTTTGGCATAGCCCTTTAACCGTTCCATTTTCTCGGGAAGGGCCACGCTCTCTTTCCTGATCTTCCCGAAAGAGCTCCTGACCGGGTCGACACGGTCTGCCTGCTGCTTGAGGAGCCTTTGGAACACCCTGCACAAGTCCTGGACCTGCACGTCCGAAAAAACGTCCTCAGCCTTCGGCACCGGGCGGAATTTTAAAATTTCCTCCGGGATGTCAGGCTCTTTATAATAGACACAGGATGCCTTCTCCTGCCTCCCGCGCAGCTCGTCGGCGATATACCGGTACATTTTGTACTCCAGGAGCTGGCGCACCAGCTCGTCCCTTGGGTCGATGTCTTCCCCTTCCTCGTCTTTTTCCGGAGGAAGGAGCATGCGGGACTTAATGTCAATCAGCGTGGCCGCCATGACCATAAAGGCGCTGGCCCTTTCCATGTCTTCCTGGGGGATTTCGGAAATATAGTCCAGGTACTGGGCAGTAATCTCCGAAATCGGGATATCGTAAATATCCACTTTATTTTTTTCAATCAGATGCAGCAGCAGGTCCAAAGGTCCCTCAAACGCATCCAGTTTTACATCCAGTTTTTCCATGAAGGCCTGCCTTTACCTTTCTATCCCGGAGCCCTGGGGCGGTTCCATATGGACTAGTACCAGTTCCGGCGGGTTGTTGACCCGGATCGGGATGGTATGGGTGCCAAGCCCCCTGCTCACAATCATCGTGCAGCCTTCCCGGTCAAACCTGCCCGCGTCATATTTCGGGAATAGGTCAAACTGAGGGGAAAATACGCTTCCGATGCCCGGAATCCGGACAATGCCCCCATGGTTGTGCCCGCTTAAAACCAGGTCCGGGGAAAGGGCGCAGTACGTTTCAAAAAAGGCCGGATGGTGGGCCAGGAGGATATGGATGGCATCCGGATTTTCAAAATGGGGCGCTGTTTTCAACAGATATTCCTTTCTCATTCTGATGCCCGGGGTACGGGTATAGAAAGAAGAAGAAATCTCCAGCCCGGTAATTTCCAGCACATTTTTCCCAATATATAATGTTTCTTTTTCATTGCACAGGAAATGGACGCCGGCTTTTTCGGCGCCCTTCCGGAACCATTCATATGTCTTTCCCTGCATACCACCTTTTGCGCCCAAGGAACTTTCATGGTTTCCCGGGCTGAAATAGACCGGGCAGAGCTTCGCCATGGCAAGGAGGGTATACAGGGTTTCCTTCGGGAAGCCGTTTTTCTGGTAATAGCGCTCTTTATGGGCACTGATAAAATCTCCCGGGATAAAAATGACATCCGGCATCTGCCTGCGCAGCGTCTCCAAGAGCCTTGCATTTTTCGGTCCAAAGGATGCCTCATGAAGGTCCGCTACAACTGCTGCCCGGAAAGGTTCTTTTACCTTTTTCTTCCTGCAGCGGTATTCCGTTATTTCAAAATGCCTAAGGCCCACCATTTCAGCAGCGGCGAATGCAAGGCCCAGGGCGCCGGTTTTTTTCAAGGTGCTTTTCATTTCACCCTCCTACAGAAGTGGTGCCAGGACCATCAGGACGGCCAGCACCACCCTGAGGACGTAAGGCATTTTATAGCAGTATTCCAGATCAATTTCCTGGCTCATGGCCTGGGCATTTAAGAAGTCCCTCTTCAGCTGCATGACGGCCTCGGCCTTGTAACAGTATACGCCATCTTCAAAATGCAGATACAAGCTCCGATAATCGAGGTTGATGGAACCTACGACGCAGCACTCATCATCTGCCACAAAGCATTTGGAATGCAGGAAGCCCGGCGAATAATGGAAAATGCGCACGCCATGCTGCAGCAGGGGGATATAGCTGGAGCGGGCCATATAGTAAATGATCTTTTTATCCGGCACGCCGGGCATCATAAGCCGCACGTCCACGCCCCGGTTAGCCGCTTCTTCCAAGGCCAGCAGGAATTCGTTGTCCGTCAGAAGGTACGGGGTAAAAATATAGACATACCTTTTCGCCTGGTAAATAATGTTCATATAGACATTTTCCGCCAGCCGTTCCTTCGAATAAGGGTCATCGCCAAAGGGCTGGACATAGCCTCCCGGCTGCGGCGCCGCGTCTCCGATCTTCTTTTTCGGGAAATAGATGGAAAAATCTTCCGAGCTGTTCCCTGCATAATTCCAGTGTTCCAGAAACATCTCCACGAAACTGGACACCGGCTCCCCTTCCACCCGGATCATGGCATCTTTCCAATAGCCGAAGCGCACCTTTTCATTCATGTACTCATCTGCCAGGTTGATGCCGCCTGTAAAGGCCACTTTCCCGTCCGCTACCAGAATTTTGCGGTGGTCGCGGTTATTCATAAATACCGCTACCAAAAAGCGAAGAGGATGGAACCTGCGGCAGGCGATCCCCATGTCCTCCAGTTTCTTCCAGTACCGCACCGGGATTGTATTGCAGGACCCTACATCATCATACATGACCCGGACTTCAACCCCTTCTTTCACTTTCTGCTGCAGGATTTCCAGGATTTTGTTCCAGACTTTCCCGGGAGAGATAATAAAATACTCCAGGAATACATAGTGCTTTGCTTCCCGGATGGCATCCAGAAGGTCGGACAAAGCGTCTTCCCCGCAGCCATAATATTTCGTGCCCTCATTATGATAGGCGGGAAACCCGGAGAACCGTTTAATATAATTCATCTGGGAATAGGCATAGGGGTCCTCCTGCTGTATGCCCTTTACCACTTCATCCTCCGAATGGAGCATGGACGGCCTTTTGCTGCAGGCCTTGTGGTAATGGGTTACCCTCCCCCGCACCACCGCGTCCTGCCCAAAAAGGGTATAGCATACCAGCCCTACTACAGGGAATGCCATAAGCAGCAGGGTCCATGTCAGTTTGTAGGACGGGTTGATCCTTTTGTTCAGCACGTAAATAACCAGGGCGATCGTAGCCAGCCTCATAAAGTAAGCCGGCAGGGAAAACCGGTCCCGGATAAAAAAAACTACGCTGACAAACCACGCTACCTGGAGGCCCACTGCCACTCCGGTAATAAATATTCGGCTGGTAAAGAAACTCAAAATTTTTTTCATGTGGACAGTGTACTATATTCCCCCGATTTTCGCAAAAATACATTTATGCATAAACAGGCTTTGGAAAAGCGTAAAATAGCTTTTCCGAAGCCCGTTTATGCATAGCCTGCAGGCATTGCCAGCGCCTGGTAATGTATTGACCAAGGCCGCTCCCTCACGCGAAGCGTGGTCTTTCATGGCGCAGCTCTCCTTCAGGACGATTCGGAATGAGCGTCTATCTTTATGCTGATGAAACGGATTAAAATTGCCCCGCCCTTCCAAAAGCAGGAAAAGCAGGGCAGAAACATCATATAATAATCATGGCATCCCCAAAACTGAAAAAGCGGTACCTCTCATTTACAGCGATCCTATATGCCTCCAGCATATGCTCCCGGCCCGCGAAGGCGGAAACCAGCATCAGCAGCGTGGATTTGGGCAGGTGGAAGTTGGTGATCAGCCCGTCCATGATCTTGAAGCGGTAACCCGGATAGATGAAAATATCCGTCCAGCCGCTCTGGGGGCGGATAAAGCCGTCTTCATCCGCGGCCGATTCCAGCGTCCTGCAGGAAGTGGTGCCGACGCAGATGATCCTGCCGCCGTTTTTCCTGGTTTCATTAATCGTGTCCGCCGTCTCCTGGTTGATCATATAAAATTCCGAATGCATTTTATGGTCTTCCACTTCTTCGACTTTTACCGGGCGGAAGGTCCCAAGGCCTACATGGAGGGTGACCTCGGCTTCTTTTACACCCATGTCGCGGATTTCCTGCAGGAGCTCTTTCGTAAAATGCAGCCCGGCTGTAGGTGCGGCGGCGGAGCCGTCATACTTTGCGTATACCGTCTGGTAACGGTTTTTGTCCTTCAGCTGGTGCGTGATGTAAGGCGGCAGGGGCATCTGCCCCAGTTTGTCCAGGATTTCTTCAAAGACCCCTTCGTATTCAAAACGGATCTGGCGGTTCCCGTCTTCCTGTACTTCCACCACCTCGCCCTTCAAAGTCCCGTCGCCGAAATCAAAACGGGCTCCCTGGCGGCACTTTTTGCCAGGCTTTACCAAAGTCTCCCAGGTATCCGCGCTGAGCCTGCGCAGCAGCAGGATCTCGATCTTGGCGCCGGTATCTTCCCGGACGCCATAGAGCCTGGCGGGGATGACCTTGGAATTATTCATTACAAGGCAGTCCCCCGGCTTTAAAAACTGCTTGATATCCCGGAACGTATGGTGGGACACTTCGCCGGTTTTCCGGTCCACATGCATGAGCCTAGATGCGGCACGGTCCTCCAGCGGGTCCTGCGCAATCAGTTCTTTAGGGAGTTCATAATCAAAATCTTCTACTTCCATTTCCTTTATGCCCTCAGCTTAATCCCCATGTCTCCTAAACTGCCAAGGACCTTCTCCATGACAGGCGCAACATCCGCATCAGACAAGGTACGGTCTTTTGCGCGGAAGCGGATCGTATAAGCCATGGACTTGTATCCCGGCTGGATCTGGCTTCCTTCGTAAAGGTCAAAGAGTTCGACGCTTTCCATATACTGCCCGCCATTTTCCCTGATGGCTTCCAGGATCTGGCCGTTGAGCACCTTTTTCGGCACTACCAGGGAGATATCCCTGGAAACAGACGGGAACCTGGGGAATTCCTCATATTTACGGTCAAAGCTTACGAATTTTTCCAGAACCGGCATATCCAGTACCGCGATGACAACCCTTCCTTCCAGGCCGTAATTGCCTGCTGCCACCGGATGCACTTCGCCCATGTATCCGGCCTGCTCTCCTTCGTACAGGATCTTTGCCTGCCTGCCAGGGTGCAGGAAAGGCTTTCCTGCCTGCGGGTCATACTGTGCATTACCACCCATGCCCAGGTGCTCCAGGATATCTTCTACAACACCCTTCATGGTAAAGAAGTCACCATAGCCATATTCGCCCAATGTGAACTGTACCCGCTCATCCGGCAGCTCTGTCAAAGGCAGCTGCTTGGGGATATAAACCTTGGCCAGCTCATAAAGGGCAGCGCTGCTGTTCCTGTGGTTGTAATTGGAAGAAAGGGATGTCAGGATCCCGTTCAGCGGAATGGTCCGCATGATGCTGAAGTCCTCTCCCAAGGGGTTTGCGATCTTGATGGCAGCCCTTTCCGGAGCGTCTTTGTCAAACAGGAGCTTGTCGAACACCTTGGGGCTTTCAAAGGAGTATGTCATTGCCTGGGAGAAGCCGTTGGCCCGTGCAATGGTACCAGCTTCCTTTTCCACCCTCTCCCGGAAGGAAATACCGCCGATCTGTGCCTGGCTCTGGGGAAGGGTGGTCGGGATATTGCTGTACCCATAGAACCTTGCCACTTCCTCTGCCATATCTGCCGCCACATGCAGGTCCTGCCTCCAGCTGGGAACCAGGACCAGGTTCTTCTCCTTGTCATATCCAAGGCCGATCTTCTTAAAATATTCCAGCATCTGCTCCGGTGCCACATTAGTGCCCAGGAGCTTGTTGTATTTCTCAGGTTCAAATGGAACGGTATTCCCTTCTTTTTTCACCGGGTAAACATCTACCACGCCGCCTACGACTTCGCCGGCGCCGAATTCCTCGATCAGCTCACAGGCACGGGCCATGGCCTCTTCTGCTGTATTGGGGTCCAGCCCTTTTTCAAATTTGCCGGAAGCATCGGTACGCATGCCGATCCTCTTGCTGGAAAGGCGGATGTTGGTGCCGTTAAAGCAGGCAGCCTCAAACATCATGGTCTTCACATCGTCTGTAATCATGGAATTTTCCCCTCCCATGATGCCGGCGATGCCGATTTCTTTATCTTTGTCGCAGATCATCAGGACGTCTTTGTCCAGCTTGCGTTCCTGGCCATCCAAAGTGGTAAAGGTTTCCCCATCCTTGGCGCGGCGCACATTGATTTCATGGCCGCCGATCTGGTCCCAGTCATAAGCATGCATGGGCTGGCCGTATTCTTCCATGATGTAGTTTGTAATATCCACCAGGTTGTTGATAGGGCGGATGCCCTCGTTGCGGAGCCTCCTCTGCATCCATTCCGGTGAAGGCGCGATATGGATGTTCTTGACCACCCTCGCCATATAACGGGTGCACAGGTCCGGGGCTTCTACGTTTACTTTGATATAATCATTGACATCTTCCCCGTTCCCGGTTTCCTTGGGCACCGGCGGGATGAATTCCTTATCAAAGGTAGCGGCAGCTTCCCTTGCAATACCCAGGACGCTATAGCAGTCCACACGGTTGGAAGTGATTTCATATTCTACTACGGTATCATGCAGCCCCAGTGCCTCAATGGCGTCATCGCCGGGTTTTACATTGTCTTCTTCATCGAAAATGTAAATGCCATATTCCGGCGCCTTCGGGAACATGTCACGGTTGGAACCCAGCTCTTC
>CADBRV010000005.1 GCA_902797185.1 uncultured Lachnospiraceae bacterium | reverse complement strand
TCATCGCCTTTCAGGCGATGGCATAAGACGAAGCGGCTAGTGCATCGCAAGGCATCCTCCCGCTGAAGCGGGTCCCTCCTTACGATATAGGATCGAATTGTTCATAGAAATTTAAGAATTAGAAATAGAAGGCTCTTGGTTCAGATGGTATAATGTCCCGGTACGTAAAAATTTGGAACGCTATGCCAATAAAACCTGCGTTTTTTTGTGGAGGCGTGGTCGATGTCATCGCCTTACAGGCGATGACATGGAAGAGAGGAGAGCCACGCCAATAAAGATCGCACTTCGTGCGGAGGCGTGGCCGGCGTCATCGCCTTGCAGGCGATGACATGTAATGGGAAGGAGAATGATTCATGCCAGCTTTGGTTGAAATCATTAAGGCAGCCATTTTTGGTATCGTAGAAGGTATTACGGAATGGCTTCCTGTCAGCAGTACCGGGCATATGATCCTTTTGGATGCTTTTATGCCCCTTGATGTGAATAAGGATTTCAAGGACCTGTTCCTTGTGGTTATCCAACTGGGCGCCATTTTGGCCGTCGTTGTTTATTTCTGGAAAAGGCTGTGGCCCTTTTCCTCCAAAAAGGAAAACCACTTTATTAAGAAAGACGTCTGGTCCATGTGGTTCAAGGTCCTGGTGGCATGTATCCCGGCTGTCATTTTAGAGATGAAATGGGGAGATGTGATTGAAGAGAAATTCTACAATTACACGGTAGTATCCATTGCTTTGATCGTCGTAGGTATCCTGTTTGTCATAATTGAGCTGGTAAACCAGCACAGGGTGCCGAAAATGAACACGGTGGCACAGATTACATATCCAACAGCCTTTATGATCGGCGTCTTCCAGCTGGCAGCGGCGATTTTCCCCGGGACTTCACGTTCCGGCGCCACGATCCTGGGAGCCCTGCTGATCGGCGTATCCAGGACAGCGGCAGCAGAGTTTACGTTCTTCCTGGCAGTGCCGGTCATGTTCGGTGCCAGCTTGGTAAAAGTGGCGGACTACGGGCTTTCTTCCTTCTCCCAGAGCGAGATGGTGATCCTGGGCGTGGGCATGGTGACGGCGTTCTTTGTATCCATCCTGATCATCCGCTTCCTGATGGGATACATCCGCAAGCATAACTTCATCCCCTTCGGATGGTACCGGATCTTGCTGGGAACCTTCGTCCTTCTGTATTTCGGCCTGTGGGTATAAAACAGCAGCTTTTCGACAGGATATATCGGTCTTAAGATAAAATATACCAGCCTTAAGATAAAACATATCAGCTTTAGGATAATGCTTCAGCCCTAAGGTACAAAAGTGGCTTCCGATAAAACATCAGGTATAAGGGCAAAAACAAAAAATACTGGCTTTCATGGCAAGAGGGGGCTGCTGGAACGGAGTTGAGTTTCCAGCAGCCCTTTTTCTGTATTTTTGTATAATAGATTGCCAGGCAAAGCACCATTGTAAAACTTGAACATGAGTGTATCCATTTTTGTATTTTCAACTGCTAATATTGTACAAAAATATTTGTGCACAATGATAGAGAGGATTCGTTGACATTGTCCCGATTGTGAGTTATATTTTAATTGATGTTAGTTGACTAACAAGATGAGCAAATAGGGCTTTGAGTTAGGCGGTTAGCAAATCTGAATTTTGTTTACAAAATTGTGTTTCAATAAGAAAGGAGCAAAACAATGCCAAAGGTATATGATGGCGACCTTACCAAGATGTTTGACATCGCTGGCAAGAAGGCTGTAATTTTTGGTGGAGCAGGCGGATTCGGCGAAGCTATCGCAGAGGGCTATGCAGCAAACGGAGCAGATGTCCTGATCCTTTCCCGTGGAGAGGAAAAACTGCAGAAGGCAGTTGAAAGGATTAAAAAGAAAGCAGCTCCGGGCGTAAAGGTTCTGTATCGTGTATGCGACGCAGGCGATGAGCAGGCTGTTATCGCAGCTCGTGATTTTGCAGTAAGCGAAGAAGGTATCGGCGGCTGCGATATCCTGGTTAACGCACAGGGTATCAACAAGAAGATGTTCTCCTGGGAAATCGACTCCGAATTCTGGGAAGCAGCACTTCATACCAACGTAACATCCATGATGTACACCGGAAGGTATTTCGGAAACTGGATGAAAGAGCACAACACCGACGATGGCAAGGTTTATGATGAGTCCACCTTCGAGCACGGCAAAGCATCACCGGCTAATGGCTATGGCAAGATCATCAACTTCTCCTCTGTACGTGGTATCCGTGCCGTAGCGAACGGCGGTATGGGCAACGTACCGTACAACACCACCAAGGGCGCAGTTGAGATGCTGACCAAGGCTCTGGCAGCAGACCTTCGTCCGAACATCCAGGTTAACGCCATTGGACCGACCATCACCTACACTCCGATGATGGTAGGCATCCTGCCAGCTGATCCGGAAATCCGTAACCACATCGCAGACAGCGAGCCGGCTATGCGTATCGGCTTCGAAATCGATGTTGTCGGACCGGCTATCTTCCTGGCATCTGCAGCATCTGACATGGTTACCGCAACAACCATCTACCCGGATGGCGGACTTGTTTGGACATCATGACAAAAGCCGCTTAACTGATTTAAGCAATTTAGAAAAGGCCGATACGGGTTACCGTATCGGTCTTTTTTTACAGAAAGATGGCGCGCATTGTTCCCAAGGGAAAAGATACAAATCTGGTTTGTAAGGAAGAAGGGGAAAGCCCGGAAATCTTTTTATACAGGATAGAAATTACATCCATTTTTACAGGAAAGGCCTCCTTGGGAAAACAGAAAGGAAGAAACCAATGAGAATTATTGACGGGTTCCAGGTGTCCCGCATGGATACCGGCGTATTTGTGGCGGAACCGGTAACAGAAGAAGCAATCGGGGTTTTCCCGAACAAGATCCAGATGGGCCTCTCCGGCGCGTTCCTCTGGGACCTTTTGACAGAAGAGGGGCAGCAGTATACCAGGGAGCAGCTGGTAGATAAATTAGGCAACATGTATGAAAACGGAACCAGCATGGAAAATTTATCCCGTGATGTGGACGTCTTCCTGAACTTCCTCCGGGACAATTCCCTTTTGATTGAAGAGGATTGATATTCCTGCAGGATGGCTGATAGTTGGTTCCAAAAGGACCTGGTCCAGGACCTTTTCATGAGGATAATTAATGTCCATGAAGCAGGTTATCCGGCAAAGGGTTGAAAAGCCGATTAGGACAGGACAAGACGAAGACACAAATAATTCACAGAATATTCTAAAACTGGGATTGTGCATAAAAATGTTTGTGCACAATATCACCATTTGCTCGATTGACTTTAATATATTTGTGAGCTATATTTTAGATATAGTTAGTCAACTAACTACCAGGGCAGTTCATAAAGAAAATGAACTGCCAGACGGGAATGTTCTTATTTTTCGAAGGAGGACAGCATTAATGGCAAAACAAGCAAAAGATTATTCTAAGCAGATGGCACCGTATGTAGAGCTGCCGAAGCTGGATGAGTACAAGGAATGGTTCAAAGATTATGCAGACCTGGACCGTAAAGACGGCATCCTTCAGGTATCTCTGAAGACCTGCGACCACAAACCGTACTGGTCAGGCGGAATGCACAGGGCTATGTCCCAGCTTTCCAGGACCATCTCCATGGACCACGAGAACGAAGTTATTATCTGGACCACCAAATATCCGAACTGGATCCAGGACCAGGATGTGAACGGCTGGGACCGTTACAATGACGAGCGTTTCTCCCATCAGTTCTTTGATGATGTCAACCTGATTAAGAACATGGTATTCGATATTGACGTTCCGACCATCGGCGCAATCCCGGGACCTGGCTTCCACTGGGATGGACCGGTTCTCTGCGATATCTGCATCGTATCTGAGGACGCTATCTTCGATGACCCGCATCTTTCTAGCGGCATGGTTTCCGGTGATGGCATGGGCCTTTTGCTCCAGCAGGGCATCGGCCTTAAGAGAGCCAACTACCTGATCCTTGGCGGCGGACAGATCAGCGCCCAGACCGCATATGACTGGGGCATGGTTTCCGAAGTTGCTCCTAAGGACAAGGTACTGGAGAGGGCTTGGGAGATGGCTAAGATCATCAAGAGCGCTCCGTTCCATGCACGTACCGTTGCATCCAGCCTTTGCAAGAGGCCGCTCCAGAGGCTCCTGATGGAAGACCTTCGTGTCAACACCCTGTCTGAAGCATACAGCACCCAGATTTCCATCAATTATGGTGAATATGAGAAGGATGATGCAGACGCTTCTACCGATGCAGGCCAGGTAGATGAGAGGTTCTCTGGCGCTTGGTGGCGTTGGAGGTGCGATCCGGCTTCTAACGAAGAGCTGCAGAACCCGAGGACCTATGAAGGCAAGATCAACGACCGTAAGGTTGCCCTTGAATGGTTCAAGGAAGCACATCCGGAAGAATGGCAGTATTAATCCGCCTTTTCCAGCTTACCGGACACGGAAATAATTAATACGTAATTGCTGCTGCCGGGACCTTTGTTCCGGCAGCATTTTTAAAAAAGAAAATTTCAGGCGTAGAAGGAAAGTTTTTTTCAGAAAAGCTTTTAACGGTTTGGGAAGGTTATTCAAAAAGCTTTTGTACAGGAAGGAAAAGCTTTTCAGAAAGGCTTTTGAGCAGGAAAGAAAGCTTTTTAAAACAGGATGTAAAAGTTTTTCTGAAAAAATCTTTAGTGTGAGATAAAGTCTTCCAAAGGTGGAAGAGGCTTTTAAGATACAGGAAGCGACGGGACGACATGGATGATGAAAAACTGCTGGATTTGTTTACGGACGCGGTCCGTATGCATTCGGCATATGTAAAAAGAAATTTGAAAAGGATGCATTTGCAGATCGGGCAGGGCGCGGTCATTATGACTCTGGGTGACTACGGGGAAATGCCGCAGAACCAGATCGCCAGGCTCCGGAAGGTGTCTGCCGCGACCATCAGCGTAATGATCCGCCGGATGGAAAAAAGCGGGTTAGTGGTCCGCAAAAATGATGAAAGCGATGCTAAGGTCCATATCATTGCGCTTACCTCCCAGGGCAGGGAAGCATACCAGATGCTGAAAGAGGATTCCTCCAGGAGGCCGGACATCATCTTTGGCGGGCTTACGGATGAAGAAAAGAAAGAAGCAGAGCACCTGTTCCGTACGATCTGCTCCAATCTGGAAGAAAATAAGATCACGGAAGAAGAAAATAAGATAGCAGAAGAAGAAAAGAAAGCCGCAGAAGAAGAAAATAAGATCGCGGAAGAAGAAAAAAAAGCCACGAAAGAAGAAAAAAAGGCCGTGGATGAAGAAAACAAAACCATGGAAGAGGATACTGTAGAGGAAGAAGACAAGGCTGCCATGTAAAGATGCGGTCTACGGCATCAGGAAGAAGCTAAGTGCGGAACCGTCATGAAAAAGCAAAGACAAAACGGCAGCAGGTACATATGCCATCCTTTTTTTCTGGATTTATTTGAGCCGGTGCGTAAGCGCCGGCTTTTTTCGTAGAACGGAATACTCTATTTTAGCAGTTTTTCTTTACGGTCTATATTTTGAGACTGTAGAGGATATATAATGGATACAGATGCGGGGGATGGAATCAAATGACATTGTTTGCCCCTCTTTTACGATCTGGCAAAAGGCGGCATTATGATTGGGCTGGATGCGGTCGCCATGGTTAAAAAGAGCTCCAGGGCCCGTTACGAATCCAATGGGGAACCGCTTTCGCTGAAGAAGATTCCAGGTGACAGAAGAACAGATGGATGAGTCCGTAGGCCTCTTTATAAGGAAACTTTCAGGCTATATCCAGAAAGCGCTGTCCAGAGGGAGTATAGCGGCATGAACTGATACCTGGTTGCCTGTATTATTGCGTTTTCAAGGAACAAAGCCCATTTTTCATATGGGAAGTTTTAGTTGATAAGTTATATTGGACTTTTCCTCATTTTTCATTGACTTTTATTCCGAAACTATTTAGGGTAAGGTTATATAAATGGGATAAGTAGCAGGGAGGAGTAGGTCCATTGAGAAAGAATATAAAAGTATGGGTCTTGGCCGCCGGTGCGGCATTGTTTATTGTCTTTTTACCGAACAAGCCAGCATATGCACAGGAAACAGATACCGTGCAGGCAGCAGCGGTATCGGAAGAGGGGACGACAAACGGAAAAGGCTCAAAAACGGGCGATGCCCTGATTGAGGATGAGGGTACAGTGCTGCAGGAGAACAGGACTGCATCGCTTAAGAATGAGGATTCCGCTGGCAGCAGTGCAGCAGATACAAGTAGTACGACTGGCACGAATGGCACATCATACGCCAGCAGCACAACTGGTGCTGGAAGTGTAACGGAAACTGGCGGAACAGCTGGTGCCAGCAGCACCACTGAAACCGCTGGAGCAGCTGATACAAGCGCTACAACCAAAACTGGCAGTACATCCTACACCGGCGGTACAGACAGTGCGGAAGAGCAGGTTTTAACACAGGAAGGTGCTGATGCATCTGGCGATGCCGGCCAGGCACAGGAGAATACATCCGGTGCTGCCACAGAGGCAGATGGAAGCAGCCAGGCAGAGGAAAGCACCGCAGAATCCTCAAAGGAGAATGCCGCTAATGCAGCTGAGGACAGTGAAGCTGCAAAGGAAGCAGCAGAAAGCACTCCTGCCCAGGAGGAAACAGAAACCCAGGACGGTCTGACAGCCAACGCGGTTACTACCTCTACCAAAACAAGGCAGACGGTCTGGAACGGGGTGGATTATTCCCCGGTCTACGATTATGATTACTACATCAATGAGTATGCGGATTTAAAGGCAGCCTTCGGGGATAATGATTTCCTGGCGCTGCAGCATTTCGTAACCTATGGCATGAAGGAAAGGCGCCAGGCCATTTCTACCTTTCATGTAGATTCCTACCGCCGGTCTTATGCGGACCTGCGCCTGGCATTTGGCAGTAATTATCCGGAATATTACCTTCATTATGTCCGTTTCGGGCAGAAAGAAGGCAGGACTTCCACTACCGGTGTGGATTCTATCCTGGATCCGGTTACCGTAAAGGATGGGGTCGATTATTCACCGGTTTACGACTACAATTACTACATCAATAAGTATGCGGATTTAAAGGCAGCTTTTAAGGATAATGATATCGCGGCGCTGAACCATTTCGTGACCTATGGCATGAAAGAGGAACGGCAGGCAAGCAGTTCCTTTGAATCCAAATCTTATCGATATGCGTATGAAGATTTAAGGAAAGCTTTTGGCTATAACTATGCGTCTTATTATAAGCATTACCTGAATTTTGGCCAGTCAGAGGGCAGGAGCCAGACGACCGGCGTGACAAAGCTTTCTAACTATGCCCATACCTACCATGGCGTAGACCTTTCTTCGGTTTATGATTTTAACTATTATATGGAAAACAATCCGGACCTGAAGAAAGTTTATCGTGACATGGATGACGAAGCCCTCCTTGAACATTTTATGAAATATGGCATCGAAGAAGGCAGGAGGGGCGCATCCGGCGTATCCTCCGCGGAGCAGGAAAGGCTGAAGCTGATTTATGAAGAATCCCTTACGGCAGGTACCAAATATGACAAGATAGACCTTTCGGATGTTTATGATTATTTCTACTATGCATGGAATAATACCGATGTGACAAAGGTACTGGGGTATTCCTCTGATGCGGTATTGGGACATTATGCCGATTATGGAATTTATGAAGGCAGGACCGGAAAAGCGGATGCTTCGTCTGAAAAAGTAGCAAAGGTAAAAGAACAGCTGGAAAGGATTAAAAGCGGTCTTCCGGACAAGCTTTACCTGAAAGAAGAATCCAGCGGGACCTGCACTTTGACATCAGCCGTGATGATGCTCCGGGCAGCAGCATATATTTTAGGCAGGTCAGATTGGGCAGATATCACCCAGGCAAAAGTAAAAGCGACATCCGCATGGGTTTCCGGAGTCGGCCTCAGCTGGTATTTTACCTATGATGGGCTGGCTGTTTCCCATAACAGCGTTTCTTCGACGCTTACGGAAGCGGAACGGGATACTTTCTTCCAGGAGCTGTTGAAAGAACATCCGGAAGGAGTCGTGCTGTATCATGGAGGAAGCTACAAGCCCCACGCCGTGTTCCTGACGGATTATACAGATGGGACGTATTACTGCGCTGACCCAAGCCCGTACTACGCAAAGGGAAGGATCACGCTTTCCAAGGCCTACTCTGTTAACATAAAGAATACGACAGCATATTGGTATATCAGCAGCCCGGATGTTACGTGGAAAGCATAAATGGCTGATGAAATAACGGGTTGGAAAAAATAATAAGGTCCCTTTGGGAGAGTGGACCGCAAAGTGACTTGAAAAATAGCAATATTTTCAAGGAGAGAGAGTATGTATGAAATGAAAGAAGTAAAGAGAAAGTGGATAATGGGATCCCTGTGCGCCCTTTCGGCGGCATCTTTCTTCGCTTTTTCACCAAAGCAGGCTGCCGCTGCAGAGACATCAGGAGATGCTTCCCAGGCAGCTTCCGTTGTGGAGCAAGGGACAGCGCCGGCAGGATCTTCCGTACAGGGTTCCTCTGCTGAATCTGAAAATGGGAACGCAGGTGAAATCCAGGCAGCCCAGGACCAGAGGGACAGTGACAGCCAGGCTCAGCAGGGAGCAGACAGCCAGTCCCAGCAGGACGCCAGCGCAAAAGATAGCGAGGCAGGAAATTCTGCCTTAGACCAGTCCGGTGTGCTGGCCCCATCTGCATCCGGTTCCGATTCTGCTTCGGACTCCGATGCCGCTTTGAATACGGACTCCGATGCCGCTTCGAATACGGGTGCTGGCAGCACCTACAATACCATCTGGCATGGCATCGACCTGTCCTCCATTTTTGACTACAACTATTACAAGAACCAGTATTCCGACCTGCAGAAAGCCTTTGGTGAAGACGAGTCCGCATATTTGAACCATTTTGCAACCTTTGGGCTGTCAGAGGGCAGGACCGCTAAGGCAGATTTTGCTTCTTCGGATTACGATTCCTTTCAGGACAGCATCGCCCCGATCTGGGCGCAGGTGAAGAGCGGGAAGGCCGGCAGCAGCACAAAGAACGGCGTAGATTATAGCAAGGTTTATGATTATATCTACTATGCATACTACGACGGGGATGTTTCGACTGCCATGAAATATGACCCGGCCGGCATGCTGAACCATTTCGTGGTATTTGGCATGCAGGAGCAGCGGCAGGCAAGTACTTCCTTTAATGAAAAGCCTTACCGCCTCGCCTACCAGGACCTGAGGCTGGCGTTCCGGAACAATTACCCGCAGTATTACCTCCATTATATTAATTATGGAAGCAAAGAGGGCAGGAGCGGCGCGACAGGGGTTACCACGTTACAGGACCCGGTAACCACCTGGAATGGCACGGATTACAGCCCGGTTTATGACTATTATTATTACACCGGGAAGTATGCGGATCTTAAGAAAGCTTTTGGGGAAGACGATATCGCCGCGGTCCAGCATTTTGCTACCTTTGGCATGCAGGAGCAGCGCCAGGGCATTTCTTCCTTTGACGAGGTTTCCTACCGCCATGCTTACCAGGACCTGAGGCTTGCGTTCCAGAAGGTCTATCCGCAGTATTACCTGCACTATATCAATCATGGTGTAAAGGAAGGCAGGAGCCAGGTCACCGGTATCTCCAGGATCCAGAACGGCGTTACCGTATACCATGGCATCGACCTTTCCGCAGCATATGACTATACTTATTACACGGACCATTATTCCGACCTCCAGAAAGCTTATGGCGAAGATGATGTAAATGCGCTGGAACATTTTGTCATCTTTGGTGCCGGAGAAGGAAGGTCTTCCAAGGAAAACGCCGACCAGGCTGTTTACCAGAAGGTTGCCAAGCTGGGCACCTTGTCCCGGAATGCTTCTACCGTATATAAAGGCATCGGGTTCGGCTCCGTTTACGATTATTTCTACTACGCTTGGAACAACGGCGACGTGGTAAGCGCATATAAAGCGGATCCGGATGGAGTATTGTCCCACTTTGTTACCTTCGGGCTTAACGAGGGTAGGCAGGGGAAAGCTTCTTACAGCGCCTCCGATTACAGTGACCGCAAGAACGTGGTGAAGATCCTGGTCAAAAACTATAAAAACGGCTGGCTCAAGTACAGCGGCAAATGGTACCTGTTTAGCACCAAGGGGGATGTGGAAAAAGTACAGGCCGCCGCGCCAAGGCTCATCAGCGATGGAAGCTATTACATCTCCCCGATGATCACAGGCACGCTGAACACCGCTTCCGAGCGGATTGAAGCCATGATCCAGAAAGCTTATGAATACCTGAACGCAGGCACCCATTACCTGGACCGTTACGCCCAGGCACCCGGGAACAACATCGACTGCAGCGGGCTGGTAATGCAGTCCCTCCTGGCAGCAGGATATGATACGACGCCCATCGTGCCGTCCCACCATATCCTTCCGCAAAATGAATATGACGCCCGGAACATGTTCAACATGTATACGGACATGCCCCAGGTATCTTTCGCAAACCTGAAGAGAGGGGACATCGTCTTCTACTCCCATACCGGCAGCAACTGGATTACCCACGTAGCCATTTATCTTGGCAATGGAAAGGTGATCGAATCCTATCCGCCGCGCGTAATGGATAAGTACGGCGTAGCAAATTCGCCCCATCCCCATATTTACGGGATCCGAAGGCCGTTTGTCTGATGGTGCCCGGCTTGGAAGAATGCCAGGGAATGGGAGCAGGTAATTCGCAGGCGATTTGCTGTATTTAAAAATTTCCGGCAGAGAAAAGCCTTGTCGGAATCAAGTGGTTTTCTACAAGGCGCCCGGCTGATGCGGGGCGTCTTGTTTAAAAAGGCCGTGAAGGCCAAAGAAAAAGGCCGGACGGTCAAAGAAAAAGCCAAAATGGCTGGAGAAAAAGGCTGGAACGGCTGAAACAAAAAGCCGAATGGCTGAGGAAAAAAGCTGTATAGGCTGAAACAATTAACAGTTTAAAAGGCAGGAGATTATGAAAGAGTTAAGAATCGGAAAAAGAGGATTTGGGATCGGCTTCCTCTGCCTCCTTTTCCTGGCACTGATGCTCTGGGGCGCGCCGAAGCGGGCATATGCTGCGGAAGCTTCCGGAGATGCGGCTCGTCAGGATGTGCTGGTACAGGAAGAAGTTTCCACTTCCGGACAGACAGCAGGCACTCAGGATAATGGTTCCTCCATCAAGCAGGCAGCTGTAATGGAAGAGAGTACTTCTACTGGCAGCCAGGCCGCAGCGGAAGTTACCACTTCTACAGATGGCCAGTCTGTAACAGAAGGAAGTTCCGCTACAGATGGCCAGGCTGTAACAGAGGGCAGCTCCAATACAGGAAGCCAGGCAGCAGATGGCACTACCGAATCCGGCCAGGCATTTGCGGGGGAGGATGGTTCTTCCTCCGGCCAGGACGTAGGTGGGCAGGATAACGCTGGGACTTCTTCCAATGAAAACGGCACGGATACTGCAAACCAGGATGCGGCCACCAGTGGCTCCGGCAGCCAGGATGGGAGCACAACCACTTCTGACGGGACAGATGCTTCCACCACGAACCAGGACGGGACACAGGATTCGTCCAGCCAGACAGACAGCAGGAGTTATGTCGCTATCTGGCATGGCATTGACCTCTCCCCGGTTTATGATGGCAATTATTACATCAACTTGTATCCGGACCTGAAAGCAGCTTTCGGTTCGGATGATGCAGCCCTTTTAAACCATTTTGCAACCTTCGGCCTTTCCGAAGGCAGGAGCGCAAAGGCAGACTATGACAAAGATGAGTATGCCGCTTTTCAAGCAGGCATCGAGCCCATCTGGGCAAAGATCAAAGCTGACTCCAGCGCGCAGTCCGCGGTCTGGAATGGCACGGATTACAGCCCGGTTTATGACTATATTTACTATGCCTATTATGATCGTGACGTATCCAGCGCCATGGGCTATGGCCCACAGGGCATGTTGCAGCATTTTGTAACCTTCGGCATGAAGGAGCAGCGCCAGGGCAATGCTTCTTTTGACGAGAAGTCCTACCGCCGTTCTTACCAGGACCTTCGGACCGCGTTCCGGAATGACTATTCCAAGTATTATCTGCATTATATAAATAATGGGATGAAAGAGGGAAGGACTGGGATCCTTGGTGTCAAGACCCTCCAGAACCCGGTGACCAGCCTGGATGGGCAGGACTACTCACCGGTTTACGATTATTTCTATTACACAAAGACCTATTCGGATATTGCAAATGCTTTCGGTGAAGATGATGTGGCAGCACTGCAGCACTTCGTCACCTTCGGCATGAAGGAACAGAGGCGCGGCAATTCTACCTTTGATGAAAGGTCTTACCGCCGCGCGAACCAGGACCTTCGGACCGCTTTCCGTAATAACTATGCAAAATACTACTTGCATTACATTAACAGCGGGCGCAAGGAAGGCAGGAAAGGGGCTCTTGGCGTTGCCACCCTGGAGAACCCGGTAACCACGGTTAACGGGCTGGACCTTTCTTCCGTTTATGATTATTTCTATTACATTAATAAGTACGCCGACCTGAAGAAGGCTTTTGGCGAAGATGACATTGCCACCATTGAGCATTTCGCCACCTTCGGCATGAAAGAAGGACGCCAGGGCAAGGAGTCTTTCAGCCAGTCTGATTATGATACTTTGGAGCCGGTGGCATCCCATGTAGTAAATGCGGTAACTTCTTTGAACGGGGTGGATTATTCCCCTGTTTACAGCTACGCTTACTATGCTGTGCACAACAAAGACGTGGCGGTAGCCATGAATTATGATCCGGCATCCGTCCTGCAGCATTTTGTCACCTTCGGCATGAAGGAGCAGAGACAGGGCTCCGCTAACTTTGATGAAAAGTCTTACCGCCGTGCTTACCAGGACCTTCGGAAAGCCTTCGGCAGTGGCTATGTAAAATATTACCTGCATTATATTAACAGCGGGCGCAAGGAAGGCAGGAGCCTTACGACCGGCATTACTACCATCCAGAACCCGGTAACCTCTTATCATGGCGTGGACTTGTCCGCGGCTTATGATTACAGCTATTACATGGACAATAACAGCGACCTGAAGAGCCTGTATGGTGATGATGATATCTCTGCCATCCAGCATTTCGTGCTCTTTGGCGCGAAAGAGGGCAGATCTTCCAAAGAAAACCCGGATTCCGCGGTTTATGAAAAGGCAGCCCAGATCGGGTCCCGCAGCACCAGCGCAACGGATACTTACCATGGCGTAAGCCTCAGCCCTGTTTATGATTATTTCTATTACCTTTGGAATAACAGCGACCTGGTAACAGCGTTCCAGTATGACGGGGCAAAGACCATTGAGCATTTTGTATTATCCGGAGTAAGGGAAGGAAGAAAGGCAAAGGCAGATTATAACGCCAGTGATTATTCCAGGCTGGCATCTATTTCCGCTAACATGCCGGGCACTACGTCCTATGACGGCATGGATTATTCTTCCATTTACGATTACTTCTACTATACCTGGAACAGCCCGCAGTCTGCATCTTCCTGTAACTACAGCCCGGACAGGATGCTTTCCTACTTTGCAAACTACGGCATCAAGAACGGGGACCGGGCAAAGGCACAGTACGACGCGACCGTATACGCATCCCGCAGGGCTTATGCTTATATCAAGGATATTTCCGACGGGACACTGCGTGCCATGGCATATAAGGCAATGGGTTATTCCAGTGCCACCAGCAACCTGATCCTGGTTAACAGGGCAGCACACCTGGTAGCAATCTTCCGGGGTTCGCAGAACGCATGGCAGCTGATCAACAACTTCTCCTGCACTGTCGGGAAGCCGTCTACGCCGACCGTGACGGGCACGTTCTCCACGGGCATCAAGGAATATTACTTTGATTCCGGGATTTACCGCTGCTTCTACGCAACCCAGATTTATGGCGACTACCTGTTCCATTCCGTACTGTATGCAAAGACTTCTACTCCGCAGACGGTACTGGACGGCACCATGGGCGCTTCCGCTTCCCACGGCTGCATAAGGCTGGCAATCCAGAACGCAAAATATATTTATGACTACATCCCCCATGGGACAAGGGTCGTAATCTATAACTAAAAAGAGGGTCCCTAAGCCCCCTAAAATAAGGCAAGATGCTTGCATCGCGCCGGATTTTATATTAAAATTAACATTCGTAAAGCTTACTACAACTGGCAGGAGGATAATTGAATGATTTCAGCAGGTGATTTCCGTAACGGGATTACGATTGAATTAGAGGGAAATATTTACCAGATCATGGAATTCCAGCACGTTAAGCCGGGCAAGGGCGCAGCTTTCGTCCGTACCAAGCTCAAAAACATTGTCAGCGGCGGCGTAGTGGAAAAAACGTTCCGCCCGACGGAAAAATTCCCGCAGGCAATCATTGACCGCAAGGATATGCAGTATCTGTACAACGATGGCGACCTTTACTACTTCATGGACAATGAGACCTATGACCAGATCGCTCTTGACAAGGATACCGTAGGCGACTCCATGAAGTTCGTCAAAGAGAACGAAGTATGTAAGATCTGTTCCCACAACGGCAACGTCTTCTCCGTAGAAGCACCGCTGTTTGTAGAGCTGGAGATTACCGAGACGGAGCCGGGCCTGAAAGGAGATACCGCTACCGGTGCAACCAAGCCAGCTACTGTTGAGACTGGCGCACAGGTCATGGTACCGCTCTTTGTAAACCAGGGCGACAAGATCAAGATCGACACCAGGACTGGCGAATACCTTTCCAGGGCTTAAGCGATTTAAATTTGGCAGCAGGGGCTGCCGTTTCCGCTTTGCGGCGGAAGCGGCAGCCTTTCTTTTTGCCTTGCCATACAGCCCCTTTGCCGGTGATTCCTGCTTCCCTTCTGCGTATTACTTCCTTTTCCAGTGGGCAGGGGCAGGAAAGGCGCCGAAAAAGCGGCGCGCCACTTCCTTTTGTTGCGCTTTTTTCCCATTAATGATAAACTAAATCCGCTATACGAGGAAAAAGGGACATGGTCCGGAGGCGGGAAATGTGCCCTTTTCTATGCAGGCCATGCCTGCCCCGCCGTCTTTCGGCAGCGGGATGAATTCGTGGCTGCGGCCTGGCCGGGCTGTTTTTGGGCAGGAGCAGCAGAAAATTTAGGAGGACTAAATTGAGGACTTATCTTGTAACCGGCGGTGCCGGCTTTATCGGATCCAATTATATCCATTATATGTTCCGTAAATACGGGGACCAGATCCGCATCATCAATGTGGACAAGCTGACTTATGCGGGCAACCTGGAGAACTTAAAGGATGTCGAAAACAGGGACAATTATACCTTTATCCGTGCCGACATCTGTGACGGGGATGCCATCGCGAAGATTTTTGCAGAAAATGACATCGACCGTGTCGTGCATTTTGCCGCAGAAAGCCACGTGGACCGGAGCATTTACGAGCCGGAGCTTTTTGTAAAGACCAACGTGCTGGGCACGGCTACCATGCTCAACTGTGCAAAGAAAGCCTGGGAGAACCCGGACGGCACTTTTAAAGAGGGCAAGAAATTCCTCCATGTTTCCACGGACGAGGTTTACGGTTCTCTGACAGAAGACCCCACCACGTTCTTCTATGAGACTACGCCGTATGCGCCCCACAGCCCGTATTCTGCCAGCAAGGCATCGTCTGACCTCCTGGTAAAGGCTTACATGGATACCTACAAGTTCCCGGCAAACATTACCAACTGCAGCAACAACTACGGTCCTTACCAGTTCCCGGAGAAGCTGATCCCGTTGGTGATCAACAACGCGCTTCATGGAAAAGAACTGCCGGTATATGGGGATGGCAAGAACATCCGTGACTGGCTTTTTGTGGAAGACCACGCCAAGGGCATCGACATGGTGCAGGAACAGGGCAGGCTGTTTGAGACTTACAATATCGGGGGACACAACGAAAGGCAGAACATCCAGATCATTAAGACAATCCTGAAGACTTTGAAAGAGCTGCTTCCGGATGAGGATCCCAGGAAGAAGAATATCAGCGAAGACCTGATTACTTATGTGACAGACCGCAAGGGCCATGACAGGCGTTATGCCATCGCCCCGGACAAGATTAAAAAAGAAGTGGGCTGGTATCCGGAAACCAATTTTGAAGACGGCATTAAGAAGACCGTGAAATGGTATCTGGAAAACCAGGAATGGATGGACCATTGTATTTCCGGCGATTACCAGAAATATTATAAAGACATGTACGAAAACCGGTAAATATGAAGTTTTTAATCAACCATATCAAAAGATACCGCTTCCTTTTAGGAGAACTGGTAAAAAAGGGGATCCGGCTGAAATACAGGCGTTCGTACCTGGGCGTGATCTGGTCCTTGATCGAGCCTCTGCTTACGACGGTTGTACTGGTTATCGTATTCGGTACCTTGTTTAATAACAAAAAGCCCACGTTCCCTCTTTATATTATCAGTGGGCGATTGATTTATACGTTCTTTTCCCAGTCGACGAAAGCGGCATCCAAGTCGATCCGGAAAAACGCGTCCATGATAAAAAAAGTTTATGTACCAAAGTACCTGTACCCGCTTTCACAGGTACTGTTTAACTATGTCATTTTCATGATTTCGCTGATCGTGCTGGTGCTGGTGGCCGTTTACTGTAAGACGCCGCCTACCTTCCTGATCTGGCAGATGATCCCGGCATTGGTATTCCTGCTGGTGATTTCCGTAGGGGCAGGCATGGTGCTTTCCACCATGGATGTCTTTTTCCGGGATACTGAATATCTGTGGAACGTCATGCTGATGATCATCATGTACCTGTGCGCTATTTTCTATTATCCGGAAAGGCTGCTGAAGAGCGGCTTTGCCTGGATCCTGAAATACAACCCGCTGTACTGCATTATCGATATTTTCAGGGGCTCTGTACTGGGTTATATGGCGACTGCCTGGGATTATGCTTATGCGGCAGCTTTTTCGATCTTTGCCATCGTGTTCGGGATCTTCATCTTTGACAAGAAGCAGGATGAATTTATCCTGCACATCTGATGTGGTGGAAGAACGAAGGACTGGCATCCATAGCATTTTGGTTTAGGGCATCTTTACCGGGTGTTCTTGGGTATGTACAGCCAGCATGGAAATAAGACAGATGCCGCATTCCAAATCGTCCTTTGGACGATGCAGCTGGTACATCGTAAGGAGTATGAATCTATGGCCGCACAAAAAAATGCAGGCGATAAAGATACAGAGGAAAAGAAAAAAGAAAAAGTGCTGAGAAGGCCGCCGGAGGAAGAGATTATCATCCGGGGCGGCAAGGGTGCGTCTATCCGCCGGAAAGAAATCGGCCCGGAATCGGAAGTGCCGTCAGGCACCGGAAAAGTGGCGGGCGGGAATGCCCCTGCTAATGGGGAAGCGCTTGCGGTCCACAAGGAAGTGGCGGTGAAGGTGGACCACCTGAGCATGAAGTTCAACCTGAGCCAGGAGAAGCTGGATTCCCTGAAGGAATGGTTTATCAAATTCCTGAAGAGGGATATCAAGTATGACGAGTTCTGGGCGCTGAAGGATATTAATTTTACCCTTTATAAAGGCGAGCGGCTGGGCATCCTGGGATTAAACGGCGCGGGCAAGAGTACGCTTTTAAAGGCGATTGCCGGCGTATATAAGCCCACAGAAGGTTCTGTCTACCGCAAAGGCGTCCTGGCACCCCTTCTGGAACTGGGAGCCGGCTTTGACATGCAGTATACGGCCCGGGAGAATATCTACCTTTACGGGGCCGTTTTAGGTTACAGCAAGGAATTTATCGACAGCAAATTCGATGAAATCATCAAATTTTCCGAGCTCCAGAAGTTTATCGACGTCCCGCTGAAAAATTACTCCTCCGGCATGAAGACCAGGCTGGGGTTTGCCATCTGTACGGCGGTGGACCCGGACATCCTGATCCTGGACGAGGTGCTTTCCGTCGGCGACGCCAAATTCCGCAAGAAGAGTGAAAAGAAGATCACCAGCATGTTCTCATCGGATGTGACGGTGCTTTTTGTATCCCATTCCCTGGCGCAGGTACGGCGGATCTGCGACAAAGCCATGATCCTGGACCACGGGAAGCTTCTGGCGTATGGAGATGTGGAAGAGATTGCGGACCGTTATGAAGAAATGACGGAAAAATAAGCTTACAAGCCGTCAGGAAGAAATGACGGAAAAATAAGAAAGAACAAAGCCGTGCCATGAATTATGAAAAGCATCGGGCACGGGCTGCCTTCAAACAGGCAGTGGATTTAAATGAAGAACCGTGCCATTAAAATGCGTACTTTGCGTCGGGCACGGGCTGCCCATAGATTGGGGCAGTGAAAAAAGGAGGAAAATAATATGGCAATGAAAGGTATTATCCTGGCAGGCGGCAGTGGTACGAGGCTTTATCCTCTGACCAAGTCGATTTCGAAGCAGATCATGCCGGTTTATGACAAGCCCATGATCTACTATCCCCTTTCCACTTTGATGCTGGCAGGCATCCGTGACGTGCTCATTATTTCCACGCCCCGTGACCTCCCGGTATTTGAGGACCTGTTTGGAGACGGCAGCCAGCTGGGCATGTCCTTCACTTACAAAATCCAGGAAAAGCCCAGGGGGCTGGCAGATGCCTTCCTTGTTGGAAAAGATTTTATCGGGAATGACCCGGTGGCCCTGATCCTGGGAGACAATATTTTCTATGGGCAGAGCTTCTCCGCAGTACTGAAACGTGCTTATGAGCGTACCACTACCCAGGCAGGTGCTACGATTTTCGGCTATTTTGTAAGGGACCCGAGGGAGTATGGCGTAGTTGAATTTGATGAAAACGGCAAGGCCCTTTCCATCGAGGAAAAGCCGGCGAACCCTAAGTCCAATTATGCGGTACCGGGCCTGTATTTCTACGACAACGACGTAGTGGAGATCGCCAAGAACGTAAAGCCTTCCGCCAGGGGCGAGATCGAAATCACCAGCGTCAATAATGAATATTTAAGGCGCGGGAACCTGACCGTTGAGACCCTGGGCAGGGGCTTTGCATGGCTGGATACCGGGAACCACGACATGCTGCTTGCTGCATCCAACTATGTTTCCGCCATCCAGAAACGCCAGGGGCTTTACATTTCCTGTATCGAAGAGATCGCGTACAAAAGGGGCTTTATCACGAAAGAGCAGCTGCTGAAACTGGCAGAGCCGCTGATGAAGACCGATTATGGCAAATACCTGGTAGAGATTGCGGAAGGGCTGTAAAGAGAGGAAAAGCGGATGCCAGAGGATATTGGCAGCGCTGCCGGTACCGGTTTTCCGGGACAGGATGCTTTGGGCGAGGAGGGCATTTTGTCCTTTGAAAACGGCAGGGAGACGGCAAGCAGGCTGCAGGAAGAAAAGGAATGCCTGGAAAACAGGGTGCGGCAGCTGGAAGAGGAAAAGGAAGCGCTTCAAAAAGAACTGGAATCTGCCAGGAAAGAATGCGAATACGCCAAGCTGCTGTTAAACTCCTATGCACAGCTCTCTGCCCGGAAGGACCAGGCCATGATTGAAGAAGAATGTGAACGCAGGGAGAAGGAAGAAGCTGCGAAAGCAGGATCTTCCTTTAGGAGGAAGGCCAGGGCTCTCCGGGACCGCTTCCGGAAACAGGATGACTGATTATGGACCTTGTGGAAAAGCAGGAATTAAAAAAGAAAATAGACCAGGCGAAGGTGGTTTCCTTTGACGTGTTCGATACGCTTTTGTT
>CADBRV010000004.1 GCA_902797185.1 uncultured Lachnospiraceae bacterium | reverse complement strand
TGGCTGGTCAAGGCGGTCACAGGTATCGTGATCCCGGTCAAGACGCCGGGACACATGGGAAGCAGGGTGCTCCATAAGGGGACAAGGTATTTTATGTTGAGGAGGAAGAACTTTAGCGGAAAATAAATCATGTTAGAAGTGAGATTTCTGTGCTTACCGGGGCGGGTCTTGCTTTTGCCCTTTCAAACGGCTATCAGGATATCACCCTGAAATCGGATATAGACCTCAGCAGGCTGTCTTGGGACTGTCCGGAAACTACGCCATTTTCGCATGATGGGTAGCTGGAGTATACGGTTAAGGAAATTCCAATAGAGGGATATACCCCGTCTTACTCCCGGACCGGAAATGAATTTACCATTACGAATAACGGGAATGGCGCGTTGTCCGTCAGCAAGAAAGTTGCAGGAGATGTAGGGACCATTGCCGCAGGCGAAACGGAAAAAGCGGTATTTACCAATACTTATCAGCAGGAAAAGATATCTGTAAGCGTTACCAAGGAATGGGATGATAATGACAACCAGGATGGCATCCGGCCGAAAAGTATCAAGGTCCAGTTATATGCAGATGGCAGTGCGATCGGAGACCCCATAACGCTTGGTGCAGACAGCCAGTGGACGTATAAATGGGAAGGGCTAAACGGGAAGGATTCCGGCAAAGTGGTTGTATATACTGTCCGGGAGCTGGAGGTTCCGGATGGTTACACCTCAAGTGTAGAAGGATCTGCAGCGCAAGGCTTTACCATCACGAACAAGCACACATCTAAGGGAACGGGAACCTCGATAACATCAGGGAATAATACCACCACTCCTGCAAACAATAAGCCTTCAACAGCTGCTTCTTCCGGGGAAAAGGGACGTGTAAAAACTCCATCAACAGGGGACGTCCCCCACAAGGAGTTCTGGGTCATCCTTATTGCGGCGGGCCATGCATAAAGAAAAGAAATGAAATCATAGTTTATGGACAGGCGCCGCATTCCCAATCGTCCTTAAGTAGAGCCGCGCCATGAAAGGTTACGCTTCGCGTGAGGGCACGTCCTGCGTCGCCGCCTTGCTGGGAAGGAAATAAAAAACGGGACATCTGCGGAAAAAGCAGATGTCCCGTTTTTGTGGTGGCGTTTATTCTTCCACCGTTTTCCTAAGGCCGTACAGGTAGACGATGCACAGCACGACTCCGATGGGGAAGGGCAGCCAGACCTGTCCGCAGGCGGCGCCGCTGAACCAGGCACAGCCGTTGCAGACGGCGGCAGCAAGTGCCAGGGCTTGTAAGTTGACCAGGGAATCCTGGTTCTGCGTATTTTTCCCGACTACGACTTCCAGCATGACGGCAATCATGGCCATCAGGACAAAGAAGCACAGGAGCCAGATGTTGATATTGGGGTCATGGTCTTCCGCCAGGATGACGTTAAAGACGGAGAAATATACGACGCACGCACATGCTGCGAGCGAGTGCAGTTCCAAAAGGACAGCAGTGATTTTTTGTAACGGATGCATTTTCATAACTTTTTACCTCAAAGATTTTTTTCCATGGGACACATAATAACGCAATCTACCAGGATCGGCAAGGGGCAGGCCAAGGGAAAAGGCAGGGAAGTGCCGCTTCCGTGGTATGCCTCCATATCCATAGAATGCATAGACAGATTTAATAAAAGCATAGGTGCATTTCTTGTTTTACCTGTGCATAGTTGATAAAATTTTTATGAAATTATGGCTTTTACCTGCCGCCTGGGACAGGCAGCAGGACAGAAAGAGGGGATATTATGAATTTTCGTTACCAGAAGCTTTTGACCCCGTTAATGCTTCCCAACGGGGCAGTTTTGAAGAACAGGATCATCCAGCCGAAATGCGCGCCAGACCAGATCCAGGGGCCGGAAGAATGGCCCACCGAGCAGTTTATCCATTTCCACAGGGAAGCGGCCCGCAAGGGAAATTCCCTGGTGGTGGTCTGCGACGCGTACCGCCCGCAGGTGCGGAAAATGCCCAGGGACCTGGATTTTTCCCATTCCTATACCTTTAACCCGGACGACCCGGCCGTGGACAACTATTTCTGCCAGCTGGCGGATGACGTGCATTATTACGGCTCCAAGGTAGTAGTGGAAATCCATCCGGAATTTGAGCCGGGCGTGTCCGTGGGCGGTGGAAACCCCAGGCACATGCAGACGGCGGACGGCTTTATCGAGATGCCGCCTGGAAAGATGGCTACAAAGGAACAGATCAGGGAAGCCATCGACAAGGCAGTGGACAGGATTGCCCAGTATCAGTTCTGGGGCTTTGACGGGATTTCCATCGGGCCTATGGGGCTGGAGCATGAAGCGGACAAGCGGACGGATGAATATGGCGGATCCACGGAAAACCGCTGCCGCTTTACAAAAGAATTCTGCGAAGCGGTAAAGAAACGCTGCGGGAGCCGCTTTATCATCGAAGTCATGATGGAAGGGGAATCCCCGAAGGGCGGCATGGGAGAGCTGGTTGACGGGTATTACCTGGATGATACGGTCACTTTCGCCAAAATCATGCAGGAAAACCACCTGGTGGACCTGATCACGATCCGGGAAAAGAGCATGGTGGACTGCCATCCCACCGGCTTTACCTATAAGCCGGGCCAGCACAAATGCCTGGAGTATATCGCCGCCATGAAGGAATCAGGCATCACGATCCCGCTGGCAGCTTCCGGCGGGTACCAGCTGCCGGACGAGATGGAAGAGATCCTGGAAAAAGGGAAATGCGACCTGGTCAGCGTCGGCAGGGGGCAGTTTACCGATGATGACTATCTGGAAAAGATCCAGGAGGGCAGAGGGGAGGACATCCGTCCCTGCCTCAAATGCAACCGCTGCCATGGCAGGAGGAGGGCTCCCTGGACCTCTGTCTGCAGCGTAAACCCGATTTTCGGAAACGAGCTTAAAATGCGCCATATGGTGGCTCCGGTGAAGAGAAAGAAGAAGGTCGCCATCATCGGCGGCGGCGTGGCTGGCATGAATGCCGCGTACTATGCCGCGGAAAGAGGGCATGACGTGGCCTTGTTTGAAAAGTCGGATTACCTGGGCGGCCAGCTTTATTTCGGTGATTATTTTGACTTCAAGTGGCCGTTCCGGGAATACCGCCTGTGGCTGGTCCGCCAGCTGGGAGAAAAGGGCGTAACCATCCGCCTGAAAGAAGAACCTACGCCGGAACAGATTACGGCAGAAGGGTTTGACGCTGTCCTGGCAGCTGTGGGCTCCAAGGCATCCTATCCGCCGATCGAAGGCATCCTGGACAAGGATGGCAATCCAACTGTCCGCACCTGCCATGACGTGATTGGCAAAGAAGAGACTGTTGGTAAAAAGGTCATCATGGTGGGATGTTCGGAAACCGGCATTGAGACCGCCTGCTACCTGGCGCAGCATGGGCATGACGTCACCTGCCTGACCAGGCAGAAAATCCTGGCAAAGGACGCTTCCCCGCTCCACAGCATCACCATTGCCTGGATCAAGGTGGACCCGAAGACAGGGGAGGGCTATATGGCGCCTTTCTGGGAGCATTTCGACAACCTGAAGGGCATTACCAAGGCTACTACCAAGAAAGTTACGCCCACCTCCATCGTCTATGAAGATGAAAACGGGGAGAGCCATACGCTGGAAGGGGACGAGGTCATTATCTGCGGCGGCGTGAAGCCATGCACGGATAACGCCCTGCGCTATGCTTCCTGCGCGCCCCAGTTTGCCCTGATCGGCGACGCGGACCATGTAGG
>CADBRV010000003.1 GCA_902797185.1 uncultured Lachnospiraceae bacterium | reverse complement strand
CCGCACCCTCAAGCACCATTCAGGATAACTCCTGTAATGCTTCGCAAAGTTTATCTACTTTTTCTTCCGTGGTCGCCCAGCTGGTGGCAAAACGAAGGACTGTGTGCCTTTCGTCATATTTTTCCATGAAAGCGTACTCGGCTGCCTTTGAAATTTCTTCTATTTTCTCATCCGGGCAGATAAAGAATACCTGGTTCGTCGGGGATTCGAAAAGCAGCGGGATGCCCGCATTTTTCAAGGCATCCTGGATCTTCAATGCAAACCGGTCCGCGCTGTCCCCGATATGGAAGTACAAATCGTCCCGGAAAAGCTCGTCAAACTGGATCCCCAACAGCCTTCCTTTGGCAAGGAGCGCCCCATGCTGCTTAATGATTGTGAAAAAGTGCGGGATAAGACCGGGATCCGGGATGACCACAGCCTCCCCGAACAAGGCGCCGCATTTCGTCCCACCAATATAGAACACATCTGCCAGGGAAGCGAGGTCTTCCAGGGTTACGTCATTTTCCGGGGAGGCAAGCGCATAAGATAGCCGTGCCCCGTCCACATAAAGAGGCACCCGGTAATAGCGGCAGATGTTGTGGATCTGCTTTAATTCTTCCAATGAATAAAGCGTGCCATATTCCGTAGGCTGGGAAAGATAGACCATGCCCGGCATCACCATGTGGTCCCGGTTTCCATCTGAAGCATACGCTTCCAGGCAGTCCCCGACCTGCTTTGCGGAAAGCTTTCCGAACTCAGCCGGCAGGGAAAGCACTTTGTGCCCGCCAAACTCAATGGCTCCTGCTTCATGGACATTGATATGGCCGCAGTCTGCTGAAATGACGCCCTGGTAAGGTTTCAGCAGCGCGTCAATCACGGTGGCGTTGGTCTGGGTGCCGCCAACTAAAAATTCCACTTCCGCTTCCGGGCAGCCGCAAGCTTTGCGGATCCGGTCTTTCGCCGAGGCGCAGAATCCATCCACCCCATATCCATCCGTAGAAACCATGTTGGTCTCCATCAGCCTCTTCATAATGTTCGGATGCGCCCCTTCCTGGTAATCGGACGCAAACATGAACTTTTCTGTATCTGCCATTTCTCTGCCTTTCTTCCTGCCTTATTTATCTTCTTTTTTCTCATTTCGGATTTACTATATAATGCTTTTAAACATGACACAAACGATAAAATACCTTCTTCAAAGTGGCTCTCCCTCCGCTGCGAAACGGTTTATGGCATGCGTGAAAGAGACCTTATTTTCCTCCTGAACCCCATTTACGGAAATAATATTTATGATATAATCAACACGACAAATTTCCAAATCCATCCATCCGCCTTTTGGCAGTGGGATAAGCCGTGCCTGTGTTTCCTGTACAACTTCATTGCACGGCTCTTTATTAGAGTAATGGGAATACAGAATAAAAGGGAGAAAAAACATGCGACATTTGATGAGCCCTCTGGATTTTTCGGTCGATGAAACCAACCAGCTTCTGGACCTGGCCGTGGACATCGAACACCATCCGGAAAAATACGCACATGCCTGCGATGGCAAAAAACTTGCAACTTTGTTTTATGAACCCAGCACCCGGACGAGGCTCAGCTTTGAAGCCGCGATGCTGAACATGGGTGGTTCCGTTTTAGGATTTTCCAGCGCGTCCTCCAGTTCCGTATCAAAAGGCGAAAGCGTGGCAGACACGATCCGGGTCATTTCCTGTTACGCAGACATCTGTGCCATGCGCCATCCCAAAGAAGGTGCCCCGCTGGTTGCGGCACAGCATTCCGGCATCCCGGTGATTAACGCAGGCGACGGCGGCCACCAGCATCCGACCCAGACCCTGACGGACCTGATGACCATCCGTTCCTTAAAGGGCAGGCTGGACCACCTTACCATCGGGCTCTGCGGCGACCTTAAATTCGGCCGTACCGTGCACTCCCTGATCAACGCCCTGATCCGCTATCCGGGCATCAAATTTGTCCTGATTTCCCCGGAAGAATTAAAGCTCCCGGATTATATGAAGCAGGACGTATTGGACAGGAACCATATCCCTTATGAAGAAAATAACAACCTGGATGCGGCGATGCAGGGTCTGGACATCCTTTACATGACCAGGATCCAGCGGGAACGTTTCTTCAACGAAGACGACTATATCCGTATGAGGGATATCTACATCCTGGACAAGGAAAAAATGTCCCACGCCCCCAAAGACATGCTGGTCATGCATCCCCTTCCCCGTGTCAACGAAATTACCGTAGATGTGGATGACGACCCCCGGGCTGTTTACTTCAAACAGGCCCAGTATGGCGTGTATGTGCGGATGGCATTGATTCTGACTTTGTTGGAGGTGAAACCATGTTAAGTGTAGGCGCTATTTCGGAAGGCTTTGTCCTGGACCACATCAAGGCAGGCAAAAGCCTGGAAATCTATAATTCCCTTCATCTGGACCAGAAGGACTGCACCGTGGCCATGATCATGAACGCCCGCAGCGGCAAAATGGGCCGCAAGGACATCCTGAAAGTGGAATGCAGCATTGACGATATCGACCTGGACGTCATCGGTTTCATCGACCATAACATCACCGTCAATATCATCAAAGATGAGAAAATCGTGGAAAAACGTGCCCTCTCCCTGCCGAAAGAACTCCACAACATTATTAAATGCAAGAACCCCCGCTGCATCACCTCGATCGAGCAGGGGCTGGACCAGGTCTTCGTACTGACAGACGAAAAGAACGAAGTTTACCGCTGCAAATACTGCGAAGAGAAATACGACAGGACGGAGCGGCAGTAAAAATAATTCAAATCGAATGAAGCGGAACCATCAAGATGCCGGAGCATGGCCAGGTCAGGTTCGACCTTCACATCCGGTCAAAGTGCCAGTTGGAACTTTTTTAAATGCTCACAATTTGCCTTAAAGCTCTCCCGGCCTGGCATTTCATTTTACGCGGCCAGGTCCGGACCCAACCTGCCCAGGCATCTTGATGGCCAATACATGAAAAACACACAGATAATGCATAAAATTGCAGAGGGAAGCCAGACTGCCGAAAGAATACCCCAAATATCAGGGAATGGTGGACAGCGAATCCTTTGGGTGCCATCTGGATCCCTTCCCTCTGGCAGGTCTGGATTCCATCCAGATAATTGTGGAAGCAGCGGGAAATAGGGAGGATAGTCTTGAAGCTGTCGACATTCAGCCCTTCTGATTTTCAAGAGAAGAGCTGGAAAAAATGATCTGGCTCTCCAACATCCTGTATTTTTCATTCTTCCGCCTGAAGGGCCTTTCCCATCTGTCCCAAGATGACCATGTCCTGCTTCTCCAGCAGCTCCCGCAAGGCGGCAGCGGGCTCAAGAAATATAATCGCCGGCTTCTATCTTCCAT
>CADBRV010000002.1 GCA_902797185.1 uncultured Lachnospiraceae bacterium | reverse complement strand
CTGTTCATGTTCCAGGCTGAATTTCAGCGGGTCTTCCGGGGAAGAGTAGGTCTTGTCCGGTTTTGCGATCGGTCCGAAAGTAACGGATTCGCCGTTGTTGTGCAGGTAAGTGCGCATTAGAAGTGCATGGTCACGCTCTTCCTGAGCCTGAACGTCATACCAGTTTGCGAAGCCGTCCAGCCCTTGGTCATAGTAATAATTTGCAAAATCCAGATACAGATAGGCGGAATAGAATTCCTTGTTGATCTGGTCATTAATCAGTTCCTTTACCTTTGCATCAAGCATAATTGTACCTCCTTATGCTGAAGCCGACCGCGTATCATGACACGGCGAAATCCGTACCTTGCCAGGAGGGGGAAACCCTCCGGGCTTGTTTCACCATAATTATAGCATCGAAAGGGGAGGGCAGAGCCTTTTTCCGGATCTTTTTGAAAATTTTGGAGGAAAAAGAAAATTGACAAATACCAGATAATCATTGAGCTCGAAAAATGATGCTATTATACTGAAACTATAACAGCCGTTGAAAAGGGAGGGGAGGAACGGTCATGTGGACAGAAACGATGATAAAATCCTTTCTGGCACTTTCGGAATGCAAAAATATAACACAGGCGGCAGAAAAGCTGTTTTTCTCCCAACAGGCGCTCAGCAAGCAGATTTCCAGGCTGGAGGGGGAACTGGGATGCCAACTGGTGATCCGAGGCAGGAATGGGATCAAGTTGACGGAGGAAGGCGAGGTCTATCGGGATACCTTTTACCAGGTCATGGAAGAAATCAGCCAGGCCGCAAGCCAAATCAGTGAAATGCACAAACAAAATGAAAACAGGATCCGGATCGCCCAGCTGGAGATGGCCACGCTTCCGGACAGCCTGCGTCCGTTTTACCAGAAATTTTCTTTGCTATATCCGGAAACGGAAATGGATTTTGTCGTGTATGATGACCCGGAATTACTGGAGAAGCTGGAAGATGACAGCGTAGATATCGCGATTTCCTTTGACAAGGGGTTCGCTTCGCCAAAATGGAGGTCGTATGAAGTATTGCCTTTGTATTCTGTAGATATTGCGGTTTGCGTAAATAAAAACTACCCAGGTGCTTCTGAATGGAAGTCATATAAAGATATCCCGGATATCCCGTTTATCATGAACCAAAACAAGAAGGAAGAGGAGATTGCCAGGGTCAGAGGGGTTGGCTTTTCCCCCGAGCGTATTATCTGGGAAGATAACCTGCGTTCTACCTTGATGGATCTGGAGCTTCTAAAAGGAGCAACGCTGATTTCGTCTGATACATTGATATCCAGCAATAAAGAACTCTTGCTTTTTTCCATTCGGGATGGAAAGTATGGGCAATCTACGGTCTGTGCAATATGGAAGAAAACCAATCCGAAAGTTGGCATGAAAAAATTCACGGAATCACTTGGGAAGTACGTAAGAAATTATGTGAAAAAAAGAAAAACGGAGGAGACTGCCTGATCATGAATATGGTTTTTACTTATATTGGGCTAATCATGTACATAGTGTTATTCGGTTTTCGCAGCCGCTTTCAGGCTCTTCCTTCAGAAGCGCTTGCAGCCTATGTGGTGATTGCTACAGCTTGTGTAGCGGTCGGGGCTTTTCTCTCTTACCAGAAAAATAAGGCTGCGGATGGGGAGGATGACATCTGGAAAAAATTCAAAAGAAAATAGCTTGATAATTTTCCAGGCAGCAGAGCACAAAATTTTTTTGTGATGTCAGAAAAAAAGGTTGCTTTACTATTATTCACGCTTTTTTTAGACTGAGGACAGAAATTGTATTGTGTTTTCGGAGAGGGGGTATCCCGAAAACCAGGCAAACCGAAGCTGAAAAAGGGGGATGAAAGCATGCTAAGTATTATCGGCATTATTGTTGCAGTGATCGTAATGATGCTTTTGTATTATTACGATTTTCAGCCGTTTTTTGCCGGCGTCATTGCAACTGCAGTTCTGGCTCTGTTTAATGGCCTTCCGCTGATCCAGACATTATGCGTAGATATGGTGTCGGGCGGGGTCAATGTCCTGGGAATGATCTTTTCCATGACGCTGCCGGGAGCCGTCCTGGCGCAGGTTTATAATGAATCCGGCGCGGCGACGGCCATGGCAGTCACGATATCCGGCTGGTTTGAAAAAATCAGCGGTACTTCGTTTAAAGGACGTCTCCATGGCGCGCTTCTTACCATTGAAGCGATTGGCGCAGTGCTTCTCCTGGGTGGAATGAACGGATTCGTCGTCTTGTTTGCGACATATCCCATCGTTCTTTCTCTTCTAAAGAAGCTGGACCTTCCGAGACGATACGTTGTAGCATTGACAATGGGCGTTACCTGCTGGTGCAACATCGTGCCCGGGTCACCGCAAATGTATAATGCCCTGGTTGTCAATTTTGTTAATTCTGCCGGCGGGAAAACCACATCTACAGGGGCGTTGGTTCCGGGTTTGGTCTCGGCCGCTTTTATGGCGGTGGCTTCCTACGTTTATTTCTACATTGTTCTTTCTAGGGATCATGCCAAAGGGCTGGTTTATGTAGCAGGAAAGAACGACCCGTCCGAAGAAGCCATGGATAATCCGCCGAACTTTTTCCTGTCACTTCTTCCCCTGATCCTTGTCTTTGTTCTGTATAACGCGTTTCAGATGGATTTGGGCGCGGCATGTACGTTGGCATTTCTGCTGGCACTGGTGTTGTTCCGGAAGAATTTCAAAGGGGCAAAGGGCATGATGGATTGTGTGAACCGTGGCGTGGAGTTCGTATCCGTTACCCTGATCATTGTTATCGCCATTGCAGGCTTTGGTTCTGTCCTTTCTTCCACTTCCGGGTTCTCAGCAATTACAAATGCGCTTCTTAGCGCAACCGGGAACAATCCGCTGGTGGCTTTGGCTATAGCAGTAGTCGTGCTGGTCGGCATCCAGGGAAATGGAAACGGCGGTCTGCAGATTGCGGTGCCGGTGCTTGCGCCTATTTTCCTGAAAATGGGAGTTGACGGACAGGCAATCCATCGTGTTTCTTCCATTGCGGCAACCACGCTCGACTCCCTTCCGACAAACCAGGGCATTATTACCCTGCTTGCCATGGTTGGGATGAAACAAAGGGACACTTATGGACCGGTATTTGTCTCGACGGTTGTAATTACGTCTATTGCAACAGTCATTTGTGTAATGTTGTGTTCGATGATATATTAACGGGTTTGAAACAGAGGCTTGCCATGCCAGGAAGGGCATGGCAGGCTTTCTGCATTTTTGCAAGGAGGCATTTCTTTTTTATGACTTTGGAAGAATTGAAACTGGGATTTGACCGGGTCGCAGCAGCGCAAGCTTGCAGGAACCTGGTCGGATCCATTTCTTACTATGAGGCTGCGACAAGGAGCAAGGACATCGTTTTCCTATGGGCAAAACGGGAGGATGACGTCCTGTATATGCCCTGGGGAGCATACTACGGGATCGAAGGCGTAAAAGACTGTTATCTGAAGGACATCGGAGACCGGGATGACCCGGGCATGCAGGATTCGCCGAAGCTGAAAGGCGTCATGAATATCCGTGAGACGGACACCTGTGTCCTGGAAGTGGCAGGGGATAACAAGACGGTCAGGGGCTGCTGGATGTCGCCGGGATGCAATACGGCAGTACGCCAGTCCACGGGAAAGCCACAGGCGGAATGGGAATGGCGGAAGATCTGCGCGGACTTTATCCATGAGGGAGATACATGGAAAATCTGGAAGCTACACATTTACCCGCTGGTGACCGCTTCGTATGAAACCTGCTGGACGGAGTACAAGGATCCTTTAATCAAGCAGTACGAGTTTCCTCATGCAAAGCCCCTCCCAAGGGAAAACTGGCATCTTGCCAAAGACACGGTTTATCCGAATGACCAGCCGATCGTGCCGCTGCCGTACCAGACGTATCCGGACCTGCCGGAATTTGACAAAATGGGAGAGAAAAATGATACAGGCCAGATAGACTCTCAAGTTTCGAGCAGGCAGGTGGGGATAAAAGTTTCAGATGGACAGGGAAATGCCACCCCCCAGGGCGGAAGGGCAGGTACGGAAGGTTCGACCGACCAGGCGGATTCCAAAATTTTAGCCGAGCTGGAACACCGCCTTAAGAAACTGCAGGCGCAGGAAGCATGCCGCAACCTGGTGGGCAGGTACCTGTTTGCCCATCCTGCCTTTGACAATATTCCCTTCGTGGATTCCTGGGCAAAGCGGGAGGATGACGCGCTGGAGATGCCGTGGGGGACTTACAACGGCTATGAAGGCGTCCGGAACTGCTATCTGCGGGATCATGGGGACCGTACTTTTAAAGAAACCTATGACACGCTTGGAGGAGCCCTTTTCCTCCATGAAGCGGATACGGAAGTGCTGGAAGTGGCGGAGGATTGCAAAACGGCCCAGGGCGTCTGGATTTCCATGGGCCATGAGACCTTTGTGATGAATGAAAAATCCCGGGACACCGGGGATGCACCAGGTACCTGGGAGGCAGAGTGGGCCTGGAGCAAATATGCCTTCGATTTTATCTTTGAGGATGGACTGTGGAAAATCTGGCATATGCGCCTTTACCCGCTGTTTAAGGCTCCCTTTGGGAAAAGCTGGGTGGAGGAAGAACAGCCCAAGCCGGAAGACTGGAAATTTGAGGATATTGACAGCCGCCCGCAGGTACCCTGGTGGACTTACGGCCCGGATAAGATTTATCCGCCGGATGAGCCGGAACCACCCCTGCCTTATGGATCTTTTGACGAACTGGGAAAGGGGGCAGGAAAATGACAGATTTGGAATTAGAGAAGAAACTGCTGCTGCAGGCGGCCCGGCTGGAAGCGATCCAGGCTTGCCGGAACCTGATGGGAAAATATTCCTATTACCATACGGCATTCCGAAATAAAGATTATATCAAGCTATGGGCAAAGCGGGATGATGACCTGCTGGTTATGCCTTTTGGAAAGTTTTTCGGCTATGACGGGGTTTACCGGTGCTATGTGGAATGCCACGGGGACCGCAGTGACCCGGATTTTGGTCAGTATGCAAAAGGGCTCATGATGATGCACCAGATGGATACGGAAGTGATCGAAGTGGCAGGAGACGGGAAGACGGCAAAAGCCTGCTTTATCTCTCCTGGACATGAAACCAGCCCTGCCCCGGGGAAAGAAAAGGGCGCCTGGTCCTGGGGAAAATATGACGTGGTCTTTATCAAGGATGAGACAGACGGGCAGTGGAAGTTCTGGAAACTGCGCCTTTATCCGCTTTTCCTAATGCCTCTGGGGCATAGCTGGGCAGAGCAGGCAGTGGAAATTCAGGGACGAGGTTCCATTGAAGGGATCCCAATGGACGCACCGCTGGACGAGCCGCCATATGAATACGGTCCGGACAAAATCTATCCGGCAGACGAGCCGAAAGTGCCAAGGCCCTATGAGTCTTATCCGGGGATTTAGGATTGGAAGATGGACAGGATAACCTCCTGGATGATGTGATATTCGAAATCATTTGCGATAGATACGGAGGGGAGTTCTGCGGTCCGAAGCTGGAAAAAACAGCCCATAGACCTGAGGCTGAAAAGGCCTGGAAAGTTCCATGGCCAAGGATAGCGAAGCTTTGGACCGCAGGTTTATACAAGAATGCTGCTTTATCAGGCAGCAGGATTCGGGAAACCAGACAGGAAGGAGGATTTATGACAAAGGAAGAAAAACTGTCCCGCTGGGAAGACGTCCGGGAGATTAAAAACCTCATGGGGCGCATGTCAGCGGACTATGTCCTGAAAAAGGAAAAGCAGATGCCGGACCGGTACTGGTCCAAAGCGGATGATGTATCCTTGGGAGTTAACAATGGGTATTTCCTGGGACAGGACGGGATCCGTAAATACTATGACGGACAGGATGCCAGGATTTGTGCGGAAAGCGCCATGATCCAGACGGCTTTCCCACAGGAGCTGGGAAGCAAATCCAAGGAAGAAGTCCACGGTGTGGGCATGATCGATTACAAGCCCATCGACACCGCTGTCATCGAGGTGGCGCAGGACCGGAAGACGGCGAAGGGGATCTGGATGATCCGGGGTTCCCACTCCCAGATTTTGACCTGCGGGCCGGTGGCGTATTGGGAATGGGGCTATTTTGCCGCGGATTTTGTGTATGAAGAGAAGGAATGGAAGATCTGGCATCTTCTGTATTTGTCAGAGATCGACCATCCCTGCGGGCAGCCTTTTACAAAAGAGAGGCTTTCCTTCAAGGGAAGGGCGGAGTTTGCGAACGCGGACAAAATCGTGCTTCCGGAGCCGGACGTGCCGATGCAGGTCCGGGAAACTTACTCCGCAAAGCGCCCGTTCCAGAGGTCGCCGCGGCTCCCACAGCCTTACCGGACTTTTACGGAAACCTTCAGTTATGGATATGAAGGAGAGCTGCGCCATGAAAAGCCACGCTTCGCGTGAGGGCGCGGCCTGCGTAACCGCCTTACCAGGCGATGACATAGGAAGGAGGGACGAAATGATTTTTACAGAGGAAGAAAGGGTGGACCGGATCTGGGACAAGGAAAACGGCGTCCAGCTGGTCAACCGGCACAGCTTTTACTATACCAATGACATGCGGCGGGAAGAGCTGGATGACCTTTGGGTCAAAGAGCCGGAGCACATGGCTACGGCATCCCTTGCGTATAATAACGGCTATTATGTCGGCATGGACGAAATTGCCCGCCACTATGTGGCTGACCGGGAGGAAACCCTGTACGGCAGGCTGGAGCCTTACTGCCAGGCAGACCCCAGAATTGAAAAATGCCGGGACAACCTGGGGCTTGGCGCTTCCCAGATGCATACCTCCACGACGCCGTTAATTTATATCGCGGATGATGGGAAGACGGCGCAGTACCAGGGATACCAGATCGGCTACCAGTCTATCGGCAAGGCAGATGGCAGCGCGGATTCCTATTTTGAGTTCGGGCTCATTTATGCGGATTTGGTGAAAGAAAACGGCCAGTGGAAGATCTGGCATCTTGTGCTGGAGCACGACCATACGGTGGAAGCAGGAACGCTTTATGAAGATGTACCTGTGCTGCGGCCTGATTCAGAAGACCCGCTGGCAGGGGATTATGGCATCCCAACAAAGCAGCAGACCGTTTATAACCCGTTTTTTGGCTGGGAATACGTTTACCAGGATATGCCAAGGCCTTACAGCACCTATACGGAAACCAGGAGCTACGGGCCGGGCGGCGAGCTGGGCAAGCCTTATTACGAACGGGACAAACGATAGGAGGGAGACATGAATCGAGATCTTTCTTTTGAAGAACGTCTTCACAACGCGGAAGCCTGCCAGACCGTGGAAGAGTATAAAGCAAGGCACGCTTACCTGCATGGGATCGGCTATTCCAGGGAAGAGTGGGATACCATGTGGATGAAATCTCCCAATTCCACCTGGGCACACCAGTTCGGGCGCATGGTAGGCTGGGATGAAATCTATCTGAACAGCGTCCTGCATATGGACAGGCAGATTGTGACGGATAATTTTAAGCTGATGGAAGCATTCTCGCAGCTACAGGGGCATGACAACCGTTCCGTTACCAGCGGCGGCTGTCATGCTTTGACCAGCGATGTCATTGAAGTGGCGGACGATGGAAAGAGTGCCAGGTCCTTTTACCTGACGCCGGGCACGCTGATGGGTTCCGCCGGCGGAAGGAATCTGAAACGGTGCGGTTTCTGGCTCTGGGAGCGCTACGGTTCGGAATTTGTTTTCCAGGACGGGAAATGGCAGTGGTTCCATGAGCAGGTATGCCCGGACATCGCGGGCAATTATGACAAAGGCAACTGGGCACACGACCGTTATATCGACTATCTGGACCGGGATATTTCCATCGGCGATGTGGGAGGCCGGCCTGCACAGCTGACAGAACCCGGACTGTTCCATAAGGACTATTCCATTACACAGACTGTGCAGGATACGGTACCGCCTCCAAGACCTTACACTTCCTTGAAAGACGTGCCGGACGAGGAATCCTACTCGCCGGGACGCTGGGATCCCACCGGAAAGGTGACCATCAAGATAGACCCCTCCCAGATCAAGAAGCTGGATGCATATAAGGATGGGGAAGACCCCTTCTCCGGCGTAAGGACGCATGAGGAATAAATTGTCGACAATGTGGACAAAATAATGAAAAAGCCGGGCAGTTCGTGG
>CADBRV010000001.1 GCA_902797185.1 uncultured Lachnospiraceae bacterium | reverse complement strand
GGCCTCTTCATAGGGAAACTTCCAGGCTATATCCAGAAAGCGCTGTCCAGAGGGAGTATAGCGGCATGAACTGATACCTGGTTGCCTATATTATTGCGTTTCTAGAAACAAAGCCCATTTTTCATATGGGAAGTTTTCGTTTTATAATATATTTAAAGTTTACTTTTCTTGATCTATATTATTCTTTGTAATGAACCAATATGATAATATATGTTATAATCATCTATTAGCATATATTAATATATATTGGACACATCTTTAGGCATATTGCAACATTTTATGTTATATGCATATATATGATGATATGTAATATTATATTATCCATTCTCATATAAAACATAAAATGCAATATGCATATTTATTTTTACGGTCTGCTTGTAAATATTTTTTGGCTTCCTGTTGTTTTTTTATTTAATATACAACAAATAATTTATTTCTTTATTACGCCATGAAAAATGCCGGAATTGCGCTATTTCTCCCTCGTTATCACAGACAAATATGGAGTAATATGCCAAGCGGGATGGAGTAATACAGAGAAATCACTGGGATAACTTCTAGACAAAACTGGAGCAGGAAAAACCATGTGAAGCTTTTTTTGCTGGAAGAAATTGGATAAATAAAGGACGTTGACAGAGTAACTTGAGACAAATATGGAGTTAAATCCAAAAGCCAATTATTTCTTGGACAAAAGTGGAGCATGTGTGACATTTATGGAGTTTATAATCGATGCTGTCGTCAGGCATTCATGGAAATGAGGGACAAAAGTGGAGTTTTAAGAAGAAAACACTCCATTTTTGTCTACAAAAAGAAGGAAAACGCTCCGCTTTTGTCGTTTAAAGAATGTATATTCGACAAAGAAGTAGACAAAAACGGAGCATTGCGGAAGAACAGGCCCATTTTTGTCCATTAATATATATGGATGTACTCCATTTTTGTCTGTCATAGTATATACTCGCCCCGTTTTTGTCTGCATAAAAGAAGAAAAGTACAAATGAACCCCTTTCATGGGGTATAGCGGGGCTTCGGTGAAAGCAGTTTTAGGAAAAAAAGCAGTAAGGAAAAGCAGAAAATAGATAGAAATATCTAATCTGCAGCCAAATGGAGAAAGAAAAGGATAATTGGAAAGGCTGGAAAATTCCAGGCATAAGAGAAAAAGGGACGATAAGTGGAAAGCTTGTGAAATTCCATAAGGAATAAACTTAGGATAAAGGAAAGCTTGTAAATTACCGGAAGAAGTAAGAAAAAAGGATAACAAAAGCCTTTTGGGATCCTAGAACAAGGAAAGTAATTAGAATGGCTTATTTGAACGACAAAAATGGAGCAAGATAAAGACAAAAATGTCCGGCATAATTAACAAAGAAACAACTTCGCGACAAATATGGACATATTTGATTGACAAAAACGGGGAACCAAATTACTATTATCTCAAAGCCATAAAAGACAAAAATGGAGCTTTGAGGGACAAAAATGGGCAAAAAAAATGAAGTTTCCATCTATCGAAGCGTAGATAAGCCATTTAAAAAATCGAATGTAATCCTATCTTCGAAATATAAGGCATCTCTATTGGAAAACCAGATCCTTTCCATCAACCTGGCAAAAATCGGCAAGGGCGATTATACAATAGAAAACGGCAGCATCGTCTGCAGGATGCATGCCTCTGAATTAAAGAAACTCCTTCATAAAACGAATGGGTCTTTCTATGAAAGCCTGCGTCCGGTTGCTGAAGGCATGACAAGCCGCAACCTTGGGATTAACAGGCCGGAAGAGCATACTTTTTCTTATATTTCCCTGATTTCGAGGGCAGATTATCGGGATGGCATATTTACGATCAAATTCAATCCGGAATTGGAAGATTACCTGACACCGAATAAAAATTTTACGATGCTGCGGCTTACAACCATGCTGAAATTCAAGTCGAATGCTTCCTTCCGCCTCTATGAGATCCTTCAAAGCCAATGCTACCATCCGGATGGGTCAGACGCGGTAGGGGATACATTTGAATTTGATTACCAGCTTTCTGAACTGAAGCTTTTAATGGGAGTGGTCAATGCAGACCTGGATGCAGTAAGAAGGGTCTTAAATGCGTCGCCAGTCCCGGATTATGACAAGGCAGTAGCTGCGTCACCGGAGCAGACATTCCGGAGATATAGTGACTTTAAGAAAAGGGTCCTGGATGTAGCTGTTAACGAAATAAATGAAAAAACAAACCTCCATGTCGAGTATGTCCCCATTAAGGGAGGACGGGGCGGCAAGGTCCATAGAATTAACTTTATCGTTACAGTTGCAAAAAGTACCGGGGAAACGGTAGCGACAGCCGCAAAGAAGAAAGAGCTTTCAGAGGAAGAACGGTTTAACCTTTATATGTCAATAAAGGAGCAGGTCCCGTCGCTGGACCTCGCACAGATTAAGCAGGTTGCGAAAACGGCAGATTTTGACCAGGAAATAATCAGCAAGGCGATCGGCATGATGGAAAATTCAGCATCGAATATAGAAAATCCAGGAGGCTGGCTTGTCAGCTGCATGAAAGGCAGATGGTATGAGGAAACACAGGATAGCAAAGTGGTAGATGATTCAGGTAACAGGCAGGAAAGGGCACAAAAGAAAAAAACAGGGAAATCTGCCGCCTCAAAGAAAACGGCCTCCAGGAGGAAAAGCACTTCTAAGACAGATTATGAAGAGCTGGAAAGAATCCTTTTGGGAAACGAGTAAAAGGAAAAAATATATATAAACATAATAATATATATCAAAACATACTATAATATAAAATGACACCACATGCCATATAATAATATAATATGATATACATTGATATATTATAGTGCATATGTATACAAAAGTGCATAAAGCTGTATTAAAACCATTTGTCCTATCTGTTACGGGACATTACAGGAATGGCAATGATAGAGAAGGAAAATTGAGCAAGAAATGATCTGAAATATGGAGGCCCTGCTCCGTTTGCCATACAGGTATTTTATACTATCGTAAGAAGGGATCTGCTTCAGAAGGAGGATATCTTGCGATGCACGAGCCACGTCGTCCCATGTCATCGTCCGAAGGGTGGAGACGCAGGCCGCGCCTGCGTACAAAGTGCGGTTTATAATGGCGCGGCTCTCCTCTTTCCGCCGTCTCGCCTGGCAGGGTGGTGTCGCAGGATGTGCCCTCACGCGAAGCGTGGCCTTTCATAGCGCGGCACTCCTTAAAGACGATTTGGCATGCGGTATCTGTCACTAGTTAATATGGGGTGACACGGACACAGCAAATTTTGGACTGACATATAGATTCAGCTGGAAAGAGAAGTAAGGAAAAACCATGAACATCACCGTATTTTTAGGTTCGAGTATGGGCAATGGGGAAACCTATAAGGAAAAAGCGCAGGAGCTGGGCCGGTGGATCGCAGAAAAAGGGCATACACTGGTCTATGGCGGCAGCAAGGTGGGACTTATGGGCGTCCTGGCTAAAGCTGCTGTAAGTTCTGGTGGGAAAGTCATCGGGATAGAGCCATCCTTCTTTGTGGAACAGGAGAAGCAGTATGACAGCGTAACGGAGCTGATCGTAACCAACGATATGGAAGAGAGGAAAGAAAAACTGCTCCAGATGGGAGATGCCTTCGTGGCGTTTCCAGGCGGTACAGGGACTCTGGAAGAAATTTCACAGGCCATTTCCCAAAGCAGACTCGGCTTTTTAAATAAACCATGTATTTTCTATAATATCGAAGGATATTATGACACTTTACGGGAAATGTTTGACCGGATGGAAGAGGACGGCTTCCTATCGAAGGAAGACAGGAAAAAAATTGCTTTCTTATCCAGTATCGATGAAATCGGGACAAAATTGGGGATAGAAGAGGGCGGTTCTGTTTGACCGAGATTTCTGCTAGCGGTACAATGAAGCCGGAAACACCGGAAAGGCAGGGGGTTATCATAAATAAGAAGAAAAGCCCATTATATAAAAGCTTTGGTTATGCTTTTTATGGGATCTATTCAGTAATTAAAAAAGAACGGAATATGAAAATCCACTGCGGGGCGGCCATCCTGGTAATAATTTTCGGGATATGGCTTTCTATATCGAAAGCAGAATGGATTGCCTGCCTGATACAGATTGCGTTAGTCATGTCTTTGGAGATGGTAAACACGGCAGTAGAATCTACGGTAGACCTGGTAACGGAAGAGAAGGATCCAAGGGCAAAGCTGGCAAAAGATGCGGCAGCCGGGGCAGTCCTGACAGCAGCTATTTTTGCTGCTATTATCGGTGGCATGATCTTCCTTCCGAAGATTGCGGCATTGTTAGTTTAAGGGGCCAATTTATTTTAATAGAAAGAGGCATCGGGAGGGCGTAAGTTCAAGCTTTGAGCGTTTCCACAAATATCATAAGGAAGGATTCCGTACGATGCATAAGACGCATCATACGGAGGACGATTTGGAATGCGGCGTCTGTCCTTCTAAAAGATGCTTCCATATAAAAAGGAATGAACTTGCATCATCATGCAGGAAGAAAAGGAGGAATTATGATGGACAAAATCGGAGAAGGGCTTAAAAAGATCGTACTTGCCGGCATTGGGGCAACCGCCATTACCGGGGAAAAAGCCCAGGAAGTATTGAACCAGCTGGTAGAAAAAGGCGAGCTTACGGTTGAACAGGGAAAAGCCTTAAATGAGGAATTAAAGCATAACGCAGAAGAGAAGAAGGCAAAACAGCAGAAAGCCCAGCAGACGAAAAAAGAAGTAAATGACCTGCTTAACAGCATGACCGATGAGCAGGTAAGCCAGCTCAAAGACCTTTTGGAATCCATTAAAGGGGTAGAAAAGGAAGCGGCAGAAGAAACAAAGGAAGAAACTCCATCAGAGAATGAGTAATCAAAACACAGAAGGATCCCCCGAATACAGTTCCAGGCTGAAGGAAATCATCCATATTATCCGTAAGAATGAACTGTTTCGGGGGATTACTCCCGAAAAGCTCCGGTCCACCTTAGAAGACCTGGGACCGACTTTTATCAAAATAGGGCAGGTCATGGCCGGGCGTTCCGACATCCTTCCACAGGAGTACTGCGATGAGCTGATGAAGCTGCAGTCTGACGTTGTGCCTATGGCATATGAGGAAGTGGCCGAGGTAATCGAAACTTCTTATGGACGTCCATGGGAAGATGTCTTTTCCTGGATTGACAAAGCCCCACTGGGTTCGGCTTCCATTGCGCAGGTACACCGGGCCACTTTGAAGGATGGGCAGGATGTCGTTGTCAAAGTGCAGCGGAAAGGCATTTATGAGCTGATGAAACGGGACATCGGCCTTATGCACAAAGCGGTCCGATTCCTCCCCTTCCAGAAAATGAAGGGCGTTTTAAACTTGGACATGATCCTGGACGAGATGTGGGTCGTAACCCAGGAAGAAATGGATTTCCTCGCGGAAGCATCCAACATGGAAGAGTTCGCGAAGCTGAACGCGGATGTCAAATTTGTTTCCGTCCCCCATCTGTACCGCCCTTATACGACAGAACATGTCCTTGTCATGGAATATATTGACGGTATCGCAGTAGATGACAAGGACAGCCTGGCTGCAGGAGGCTATGACCTGGACGAGATCGGCACCAAAATGGTCGATAATTATGTAAAACAGGTCATGGAAGATGGCTTTTTCCATGCGGACCCCCATCCTGGAAATATTGTCATACGGGAAGGGAAAATCGTATGGATTGACATGGGCATGATGGGGCGGCTATCCAACCATGACCGTGAGTTAATCAAAAAGGCGATTACCGGTGTAGCCCATAAAGATGTCGGGGAAATTATGGATGCGGTCCTGGCGCTGGCACAATTTCGTGAGACGCCGGATAAAAGCCGTCTGTATAAAGACCTGGATAACATGTTTTCCAAATACGCGGCAATGGATTTAGGTGAGATCGATATTGCCGATTTCCTAAGGGCTCTGACGGAGACCATGAAGAAAAACCAGCTGGTCATGCCCCATGGGCTGACCCTTCTGGCAAGAGGGCTGACCCAGATGGAGGGGGTACTGATTAAGATTTCCCCCAGCCTCAGCATCCTGCAGATTGCGGTGAACCGGCTTAAAGCAGATTATATGGATCCGGAATATCTGAAGAAGGCCTTGAAGGAAAAAGGGCAGGACCTTTTAGAGGCGGCGGATGCTTTGTCCCAGCTCCCTACTATGGCCACTAAGATATTACGGGAATATGAGAGGGGCGAGACCAGGATCCGGCTGGACCTGCATTCGGCAGAGCAGCTGACCCAGCTGCTGCACCACCTGGTACGGAACCTTGTTATCGGGTTCTGCGAAGCTGCCCTCCTGATCAGCGCAAGCATCATCTGTACGACCCAGATGCGTCCCAGGATCCTAGGGATTCCGGCGCTGGGCTTTTTAGGCTATCTGGGTGCTGTATGCGTAGCGGCATTTTTTGTCCTTCGGTATTTCATCCGGAAGCATAATAATAAGTAGATTACAGTTTTATAAGGAAAGCAAATGGCAGTAATGGAGGGTTCTATTGCTGCCTTTTCCGTTTAGAGGATTTTCGATACCTCCTTAGCCGGCGGAGAAAGCCCTTCGCGGACTTAATTCTATCTGAAGGAGGAACCTGGACAGCGGGAGGGTTCCATATAATGCACCAGCCGCATCGTCCTATGTCATCGTCCCTTCAGATGATGACATAGGCCACGCCTCCGCACGAAGAGCGGTTTATGATGGCGCAGCTCTCCTCTTTCCGCCGTATCGCCAGGCAAGGCGGTGACGCAGGCTGCGCCCTCACGCGAAGCGTGATCTTTCATGGCACGGTTCTCCTTAGGGATGATTTGGAATGCGGCGTCTGCCCTTTTTATAGCCGTTACGAAAGTAGGTTTTCCATTCTGTCTCCTGCCAGAAAAAATGGAAAAAGACGAAAATAGTTGTTGACAATCAGGAAATAAATGATATTATAAATATAGTAATAATTACTATTTTGAAGAAAGGATGATTCTATGGCAGCACTAAAGCACAGCCGTCAGCGCGACGCTATTAAGTACAATATGAAGCATCGCAAAGATCATCCGACAGCGGATATGGTTTATGCTGATATACGAAAGGAATTTCCGAATATCAGCCTTGGGACCGTTTACCGGAACCTGGCTGTCCTTACCGAAATGGGAGAGATCCGGAAGCTCTCTTTTGAGACCGGAGGCGACCATTACGACGGGAACCCTCTTCCCCATAATCATTTCGTCTGCAGGAAATGCAGGAGGGTGTTTGACCTGGAAGAAGACCCGTTAGAAATGGACCACCTGGACCCGGAAGTTTTACAGAACTTCGATGGGAAGGTAGAGGAATGCAGTATTACCTATTATGGGGTCTGCGGGGAATGCCTGAGAGAAAACGTAGTATGAATTGTTTCTACTGGATGGTAATTATGATCCGCTTGTCGGAGGCTTATCCGATGTAAGAATTAATTTGGATGCAACCAGAAATGGTCAGATAAAAAAGAAAGGAAGAAAAAATTATGGCTAAGTACAAATGCACCGTATGTGGACACATCTATGATGAAGAAGTGGAAGGCGTAAAATTCGCAGACCTGCCGGATACCTGGACCTGCCCGACCTGCCACCAGCCGAAGTCAAAATTCGTTAAAATCGATGAGACCGAAGAAAAGAAATGGGCTGCAGAACATGTAGTAGGCGTTGCTTCTGATGTTCCGGAAGATATCAAAGAAGACCTCAGGGCAAACTTCACCGGCGAGTGTTCAGAAGTTGGCATGTATCTTGCAATGAGCCGTGTCGCTATGCGCGAAGGATATCCGGAAATCGGCATGTACTATCGCCAGGCAGCTTTTGAAGAGGCTGACCATGCTTCCAGGTTTGCAGAGCTTTTGGGCGAAGTTGTTACCCCGTCTACCAAGAAGAACCTGGAACTCCGTGTAGAAGCGGAATATGGCGCTACCGAAGGCAAGACAGAACTTGCAAAGAAGGCAAAAGCACAGAATCTGGATGCAATCCATGACACGGTACATGAGATGGCACGTGACGAGGCTCGTCATGGCCGCGCATTTGAAGGGTTACTGAAGAGATACTTCGGGTAATCATCCCGGATAAGGATGTGAGAAGAAAACAGGCCTGTTGCTGGAAGGCACTGGAGAGGCAAGCTGTATAGCAGGCCTCTCCAGGTTGCCGGATCCAGGGACAGGCCTGTTTTTGTGCAATTTTGTATTTTACCGGGATAAAAAAGGACATTGGAAAGCTGCAAAAAACTTCCGCTTGAATGGGATGAATGCTGCAGGAGGATAAGTGTTTCCGGGCTGGACTAGGTACCGGATGCCGGGTTAAAATGGGGCAAATGGACCGGTATTCCCATGACAGGCAGCTGTAGAAGAATCCGGCAGAATCCAGGCCTTCCGTGCGTGGGTCCAGGGATGGAATATTGTAAATGCCTTATCCTGCCTGTGCCTGGGGCCATAGTTTTAAAAGATAGCGAAGTGGAGCAGCAGCATATAAACAATGGTGCCGCCGACCATGGAAAGCATCATGCTCCTTTTCCAGAGGTGGAGCCCGATCACGGCAGCAATGGCAATGATTTCCGGAAGCGTGTCGCTGACGGAGAGGAAATTCACGTCTTTAAGGCAGTAGACCACCAGCATGCCGAATACGGCAGAAGGAAGGGCTTTGCCCAAATAATCCAAAAAAGAAGGCAGTTTTTTCCGGGTAGAAAAGGCCGCAAATGGAACAAGACGGGTCAAAACCGTAGCCCCGCTGCAAAGCAGGATCGTGATGAGCATCTGTTTGAAAGTCATGAAGCAAAGCCTCCTTCCTTTTCAATGGGTTTTCGGAAGGCTGAAAGCAGTACCAGGATGAGGCCCATGGAAGGTAGCATGAAGGTATTGGAAGAAAACAGGAACCGGCAGAATACAGCGCAAAGGATGCCGATGAGCGCGGTATAGTGTTTCTTTTCCTTCAGCCACTGGTCTAAAAAGATGACCAGGAACATTGCCGTCATGATAAAAGAAAGCCCGTCTGGGACGGCGGGAAGGATGGAACCTGCAATAGAACCTAAAGTAGCGCCGGAAGCCCAATAAATATAGTCCAGCATGGATATAAAGAAATAAACCCAGTATTTGTCGATTGGGGAAGGGGGATGGACGGAAAAAGCCACTGCAAAGGTCTCATCGCTGAGCCAATAGATCAGGAAAGCCTTTTTCCACCCGGCGCCTTTATATTTTTTCAGCATGGAGATGCCATAAAAAAGATGCCTCGCCTGGATTACCAGTGCCATGGCAAATGCCTGCACAGGAGCAAATGGGGAGAGCAGCATTGTTATTGTGACAAACTCCAAGGAGCCTCCATAGATGACAAGCGCCATAAGGGTTGGGAGCCATACAGAGACTCCTTCGGCCCGGGCATAGATGCCATAGGCAATCCCTAAAGAGAGATATCCCGTCAGGACAGGCAGGGAGGCAGAAAACGCATAGCGGAAGGCCGGCATGACAGCATTTGTTTTTTTTGATTTTATTACTTTTCCCATAGTTTTACTATTATATCATCGGGATAGATGAGTTACAAGGAAAGAAAAGGGAGCAGGGAAAGTAAGCCCAGGAAGAATGGGGTTGTGAAAGGGAAAAGAAGCTAAAAAAGAGGAAGCGGGCGGCAAAAGCAGGAAGGGACAGCAGGCAGAAGAAGAAAAGGGTGGGTGGCAGCCGGCAAGAGGAAAGGGCAGGATCTTTCACAAATAATTTTCAAAATCTTGACCTGCAGGTAATAACGATAAGGTATTTTATAAAAGTGGATGCCAATGAGGGCAGATACGTATAAGAAGGGATAAAAGAGGAAAGGGTAAAAAAGAGAAAAGGAAAGGAGTCGATAGGGCAATATGGTTTCATGGAACGAGAAAAAAGGGTTTATCTGTGATATGGACGGCGTCCTTTATCATGGGAACCGGCTTCTTCCCGGCGCGCAGGAATTTGTCCAGTGGCTGAAGGAAGAAAAAAAGGAATATCTGTTTTTGACAAATAACAGCGGGGCGACGCCAAAGGAACTGCATCAGAAACTGGAGCGGCTGGGGGTAGAAGTACCGGAGGAGCACTTTTATACCAGCGCCCTGGCAACGGCAGCATTTTTGAAATACCAGGCCCCGGGCTGCTCTGCTTATGTGATAGGGGAGGCAGGTCTTTTGAATGCCCTTTACGACGCAGGGATTACCATGAATGATGTAAATCCGGATTATGTGGTCGTAGGGGAAGGGAAAGCTTACTCTTTGGATACACTGACCAGGGCAGTAAACCTCGTTATGCAGGGGGCGAAGCTGGTCGGGGCAAATTCCGATGTATCCGGTCCGATTGAAAACGGGATCGCTCCGGCATGCAGGGCGCTGGTAGCACCCATTGAGATGGCTACCGGGAGGAAAGCGTATTTCTGCGGGAAGCCGAACCCGCTGATGATGCGTACCGGACTTAGGATGCTGAACTGCCATTCCGCCGAAGCTGTCATGATAGGCGACAGGATGGATACAGACGTCATCAGCGGCATGGAAAGCGGCATGTCTACGATCCTGGTGTTGTCCGGCGTGACCAGCCGGGAAGAGATGAAGAAATATGCTTACCAGCCAGACCTGGTATTGAGCGGGGTCGGAGAAATTCCGAAAGCTGCAGCTGCACAGGGACAGGACGTCCAGGATTGATGTATAATATCTATAGATTCGTTTTTTAAGCCAGGCCATGTGCCTGGATTTTGAAAGGAGCGTTTTATTATGGATAAAAAAGAACTGATAGAAACAGCGAAAAAGATGAAAAGCGCACCGTCTTGCTGCCCGGACGCACAGAAGGCAGTAGGGGCGTGGATAGAAGCGGTAGGTACTGCCCAGGAAAAAGAAGCAGCCCATAAAATGATTGCGGAGCTCAAAGAGGATGTTACCACCATTGACGGGCTGATCGGTTTTGCCCAGGGCCCGGCGAAGGAAGTAATGGGAGAAGAAAAAGCCAACAGCCTGTTAAAGGAAGCCCAGGAAGCTAAGGCAAAAGGTGAAAAGTACTGCACCTGCCCTGCCTGCCAGGCCGGCAAAGTACTGTTGGAACACCAGGCGGACATTTTAGGATAAAGGACAGGTAAACTTGATAAGGTGGTAAGAGAGAGACAGGGAGGCATCCAAAACAGGGTTTGTCCTTTGGGTATGTGCCTTTTTGCCATGGTTTTCCCAGAACCTGCTTTATCATTATCTTGCTGCCACAGTCCACTTAATATGGTAGGACTCAAGATAAGAAAAACCCGTTTTCCGGGATAGGTACGTTTTCCAATATCAGGAAAATCCTGATGCTGGAAACAATGCACTATCGGGAAACGGGTTTTTTATTTATGATCTTGTATCACCAGCGTATTGCCTAAAAATGCCGGCCTGGAATTCAGGCTGTACGCTGCCTAAGAATGCCGCTTTGGAATTCAGATTATGCACTGCCTAAAACTGCTGGCCAGGAATTTATCCAGCACACGGACAAAAATTGCCTGTGCGGCTTCGATCCGTGCGCTATTTGCCCGCTTTATAGGAAGAAAATCAAGGTATCCAGGATGAACACCGGGATCAAAATGCACACAGACCAGAGCATATAGCCGAAGAAGGATGGCATGACGATACCATTTTCTTCCGCGATGGAACGGACCATGAAGTTCGGAGCATTGCCGATGTAGGTGTTTGCCCCCATGAAGACGGCACCGCAGGACACAGCCATCAGCATCTTTGGAGCAATGATGCCAAGGGAAGTAGCGATGCCTGCCGTAGCTCCCAAGGAACCTGCAGTCGTGGCAAATACCAGGTAAGTCGGCGTGTTGTCCAGGAAACTGGAAAGGGCGCCGGTCATCCAGAACATCTGGTAAGGCTGGTTGAGTCCAAGGGTGGAACCCTTTGCCTGGAGGATCAGGAGCGCCGGGATCATGGTGATGAAAATCCCGATGAACAGGATGGCAACTTCTTTAATGGCATCCCAGGAAAAATGGTTGCTTTCCCGCACGCTGTTTGGCGTGGTCTTAAAAGAAAGCCATGCACAAACCAGGATAATGGCGATTTCGATGATGGAAGGGATGGTCAGGGTGACATCTCCATAGATATGGATCCCGATAACGCTTCCATCTGCAGCCTGGAACAGCGGGCTTTTTGGCAGGATGCCAGAGAGGACCACGGCGAAAACGATAATTGCCAGAAATACGATATTGTGGATCCCGCGCAGCTGCACCTTCCCGTTTTTCGGGTTTAAATTCGGGCGGTATCCGGCCTGGATATCTTTCCGGTAAGCCCTTTCATCCAGGACATAAAAGATGATTAAAAGGACGGCCATGTTAAAGAGCATGATCGGGAACAGCTTCAAGCTCCAGAAGAACGGGACGCCCCGCATAAAGCCCATTAACAATGGAGGATCACCTACCGGGGTAAGGCAGCCGCCCAGGTTGGAAACCATGAAAATAAAGAAGATGATGATCTGCCGTCTGCGGCTGCGCCAGCTGTTGGCACGGATGATCGGACGGATCATGACCATGCTGGCACCGGTTGTGCCGATCCAGCTGGATAACAGGGTGCCGAGTGCAAGCATGATGACATTCAGCTTAGGACCGCCGATTAATTCGCCTTCCAGGACAATATTGCCTGCCACGCAGAATAAACCGAAGAGCAGGACGATAAAGGTAAGGTAATCGCCGATGACGCTCTCTAATACCTGGTTTGCCGCAGTGCCGGCACCATACCGGATGGCGAAGGGAATGGCGAATAAAAGGCTCCAGAAGATGACGGCATACTGCTTATGCGAATCCCACCAGTCTGGCTTGATTAATGGAAAAATAGCGATGCTCAGGAGCATCCCTACGAATGGGATGCAGCTCCAAAGTGGCAGGACATTTCCAAGTTCTACGGTACTCATAATTTACTCCCTTTGAATTTTTATTCACTTCCCAATTATAGCACTTTTTGCCCTTGGCTTAGATAAAATCTTGTCAAATCGGCATCATATTTCTAACGTAAGGAGGGACCTGATAAAGAGGACTCCTTTTTACGTTAGAAAACGGGAGAGCCACGCCATTATAAACCGTACTTCGTGCGGAGGCGCGGCCTGCGTCACCGCCTTGCCAGGTAAGACGGCGGACGGTGCGGCTAGTGCATCGTGAGGAATCTTCAGCTCAAGCGGGACCTTTCTTACGATGTATAATGGGAAACGGTATCAAGGCAATTTCCTGTTTTTGTGTCCTGAAAAGCTGATATGGACACAGTAAATTGTTAATAATATACAATAAACGATAGGATTAAATGGAAAAACTGTTTAATTTTTATGATTTCAGAGGGCTATAATATGTAAGAACAGGTTTTCTCCTGTTTTGCACCGCACGCACCTTGGCGAAACCGGCGTCCTGTAAATGCAATTCATCTTTCGCGGGATGATTGCCGAGGATGCATACGATGTTTTCAGAAACGGCTGCATAGCAGCAATCAGAAGCGGGAGCTCCCGCAGAAAGAAGGAAACATGGAAACATTAAAGGCAGAACTGAGAGACATGAGCGTAAAGGCCAAGAAGCTTCGCCGTGAGGGCAAGCTGACCGGATCCATCAGCGGAAGGGATATGGAAGAGTCCTTATCCATCGCGATGCAGCAGAACGAGGTTGCTTCTTTTATGACCACCCATAACGTAGGCAGCCAGGTTGCCATCGAGGTAGATGGAAAAACTTACAATACCATCATCAAGAGCGTGGATTATGATGGCATCGGTCGTAAATATATCGATATGACCTTCCAGGTACTGGTTGCCGATGAGATGATCAAGGCACAGGCAGAAATCATCTTCTTGAATGAAGAGCTCTGCAAAGGCTTCATGACCAGCAACCTTAGCGAGATCGAGTATAAGGCATATCCGGCAGACCTTTTTGACAAGGTAGAAATCGATGTTTCAAAATATGAGATCGGTACAAACCTGACAGTGGGCGATTTGGATATTGCAAAGAATGACAAGATCGAGATCACGACCCCGCTGGATACCAACGTCCTGCATATCGCCGAGCACCAGAAACTCCATGAGGAAGACCTGGCAGCAATGGGCGAGGGGGAAGACGCTGACAGCACGGAAGCTTAAGCTGCTACTTATAAAAACAAATAATAAATTTAAAAAGCATAGGGAAGGCCGGTTTTTCCCTATGCTTTTTTGTGAAAGCAAAATTTCATGGCCTGGCCAGGGATGGCATGATAATAGAGAAGTTGTGGCAGGGCATGGCCAGGCTGGAGAAAGGTGGGATATCAGCCATTCTTTTTAAAAGCCGGTGATGAAAAAATAGGAATTGGGGTATAATAGACCTGTTATGAAAGAAAAGAAAGATTTCCTTACAACCTGGACAGGGCTCATCCTCTGTGCCTGCGTCAGCTGCGGTTTATGGGGCAGCGCGATTTCCGTGATCAAAGTCAGCTATGGGATTTATGGCATGCAGCCTTCCGAAACAGGGAACATGCTCCTTTCCGCTGGATACCGGTTTGTTATTGCGGGCTTTATGGCGCTCCTTTTAGGAAAGCTTACGAAGTCAGGGAATATGATGCCCAAAAGAGGGGATTGGAAATGGATCCTGCCGGTAAGCTTTTTCCAGACCATCCTCCAGTATGGCACCTATTACCCGGCCCTTGCGCACACCCAAGGTGTGACGGCATCCATTATCATTGCCACTGGCACCTTCTTTTCCGTGGTCTGGGCGTGCTTTTTGTTCCGGACAGAGAAGATGACAGTGGGCAAATGTGTGGGCTGCTTTTTAGGGCTTTCCGGAGTCGTCCTGGTTAATGCCATAGGGGGAAGCTTTTCTTTCCATCTTATGGGGGAAGGGGGGATCCTGGTGAGCACGATCTCCGCTTCGATTTCGTCTAACCTTACCGCGATCTTTGGCAAGAAAATCTCTCCTGTGCTTCTAAGTGGCTGGCAGTTTGTCATCGGCGGCATTGTCATCACGGTATTAGGCTATCTTTTTGGAGGGAGCTTCTGCATTACTTCCATGGCGGGGGTTTTGATCCTGCTTTACCTGGCATTCGTCTCTGCGGCGGCGTATTCCCTGTGGGGATGCCTCCTGAAAAAGAACCCACTTTCCAAAGTCATGGTCTTTAATTTCCTGACTCCGGTATTCGGCGTCCTTTTTTCCGCGCTTTTCCTGGGAGAGACAAAGAAAGCTTTCCGCCCGGAGACGGGCATCGCGCTGGTATTTGTCTGTGCGGGCATCATCCTAGTCAATAAGGGGAAAAAGCAGCCTGCTGAGGAAGGCAGAGGTTGAAGGGGGCGCACTCCTTTCCTTGCAGGGATTTCTGCCCCAATTCGTTTACATGCCCTGTACGCAGCCTGTTTTGGAAAAGGCTGCAAAATCCGGTCATCCGGAAAGAGAAACAAAAACGGAGGGGCTCCTGTCATTTCTGGCAGGAGCCCCTCCGTTTGCCCATTGGAAAGGCTTTTTATCTGCTTCTTGAAGCTTTCATTATTCACTTTTCTCTGGAATCTTTTTCGCCATCTCTTCATTTAAGATATTCATGAATTCATCGCCGGTAATGGTTTCCTTTTCATAAAGGTACTGTGCCAGTTTGCCAAGCAGGGCGTGGTTTTCCTCCAGGAGTTTCTTTGCTTTCTGGTGCTGCTGCTTTACAATGGCAACTATTTTCGCGTCGATGGCTTTCTGCGTTTCCGGAGAGCAGGAGAGGGAAGTGTCCCCGCCCAGGTACTGGTTGGTCACGGTTTCCATGGCAACCATGTCAAAATCATCCGTCATGCCATACTGGGTCACCATGGCGCGGGCCATCTTAGTCGCTTTTTCAATATCATTGGAAGCGCCGGTGCTGATAGTGCCAAATTCGACTTCCTCCGCAGCACGGCCGCCGGTTAACGTCGCAATCTGGTCCAGCATCTCTTCCTTGGTCATCAGGTAATGGTTCCCTTCATCCACCTGCATGGTATAGCCAAGTGCCCCCGAGGTCCTGGGGATGATGGTGATTTTCTGTACCGGCGCGGTATGGGACTGCAGAGCGGCTACCAGGGCATGCCCTGTTTCATGGTAGGAAACCGTAAGCTTTTCTTTTGTGCTTAAGATCGCGTTCTTCTTCTGATAGCCCGCGATGACGGTTTCAATACTTTCCTCCATATCTGCCTCGGTGGCACACTTGCGGTTATCCCGGACAGCACGCAGGGCAGCTTCATTTACGATGTTGGCAAGCTCCGCGCCGGATGCGCCGGAAGCCATGCGGGCGATTTTGTTAAAGTCCACATCATCCGAAATACGGATGTTTTTGGCGTGGACTTTGAGGATATCCTCCCGTCCTTTGAGGTCCGGCAGCTCTACCGGCACCCGCCGGTCAAAACGTCCCGGCCTTGTCAGGGCAGGATCCAGGGATTCCGGACGGTTGGTGGCAGCCAGGATGATGACGCCGGTATTGTCCTCAAAACCGTCCATTTCGGTAAGCAGCTGGTTCAGGGTCTGTTCCCGCTCGTCATTGCCGCTGAAATTGCCTTCCCTCTTTTTACCGATGGCATCGATCTCGTCGATAAAGACGATACAGGGTGCTTTTTCCTTTGCCTGGCGGAACAGGTCACGGACTTTGGATGCGCCCATGCCTACGAACATTTCCACAAATTCCGAACCGGACATGGAGAAGAAAGGTACATTGGCTTCACCCGCAACGGCCTTTGCCAGCATCGTCTTGCCGGTACCCGGAGGGCCGACCAATAGGACGCCCTTGGGCATCTTTGCGCCGATGGCTTTGTATTTGCTGGGGTCGTGAAGGTAAGATACGATCTCCGCCAGGTTTTCCTTCGCCTCATCTTCACCGGCTACATCGGAAAAACGGATCCCCCCGGTGGATTGTACATAGACTTTCGCACCGGATTTGCCCATGCCGGTAAAGGTCATGGCATCCGACCCGCCGCCGGCTTTGTCCATCAGGCTCTTTCTCATGAAATACCCAATCAGGGCAAAAATCAGGATCGGCAGGATCCAGTATAAAAAGAATACCATCAGCGGTGACATGGAATTTTTCACGTCGCTGGAGAATTCCGCCCCGGAATCATACAGCCGGTCCACCAGGTCCGGGTCATTCATGACACCTGTCCGATAAACCTGGTCTTTGTCACTGGTAGAGGTGAAATAGATTTCATTTTCATCGATTTCAACGGTAGCAATTTCCTTGTCCTGTGTCATCTTCATGAAGGTGCCGTAATCTACCTCTTTGATCTTGCTCTGCTGCGCGAATGGCACGGCAAACAGGTTCATGACAAGAAGCAGGACGATCATGGTGATGAATAAATAGGCAAGGGGCTTTTTCGGCTCTTCTACTTTATTCATAATTTGTCCTCCTTGTTTTTTCTTTCCAGCCACACAGCTGCGGCGGAATCCTGTTTCCTTGGGAAATGGAAGCAGCTGCAGGCTGCCCCATCCCTCGTCAAAAGGATAAGTAACAGTATATATTAATTATTTCGATCTTTCTTCCTTTCCGGTATCATCCTTTTTACCATCCTCCTTCTTTCTCCATTTTCGCAGGGATGCTTCTGATTTAAGTTGTTCCAGTTCCTGCTCTACACGGGTACGGCGCTTTAAAAGCTCCTCGTCATTAAGTGTCTTTATTTCCAGGTTATTTGTCAATCCATTTACAAGCGGGGAGAATTTTTCCTTCCGCCTGGCAACATGCTGGTATCCGATGAAGGAAAAACCCAGCGCGCCAATGAAATTGACAAAGAGGTCTTTCATAGTATCTAATAGGCCGATGTCCAGATAACCCCCATGGATTGTAAAAACTTTTCCTGCCTTTGTAAAGATGAGGGTTTTTAGGATAGACCCTGTTTGAATTACATTCCCGTTATTTTGCGGATCCAGGGTGACAGAGCCGAAGGATTTGATAATATAGTCCTTCTGCATGTCAAAATGGAAAAACAGGTCCATGCCGCATTCAAAAAATTCCCAGAGGACGCCTACCGTCATGGAAAAGCAGAACGCCACTACGGACAAATACACCGGGGAAAGGTGGGTCTTCTTTTTGCTGTTGCGGTTTAAAAGGTCAATCAGGGAAAAACCGATGGCTGCGCACAGGAACCCGTTCATCGTGTGCAGCATCGTGTCCCACCCTTTGATTTTTACATAGTAATGGTTGATTTCCCCCAGGATTTCCGCTGAAAAAATAAACAGGTAGATAATGATCTGGAAAAAAGCGGGGATTTCAATCTTTAATTTGTCTTCCAGGAAGGAAGGGGCTAAAAACAGGACCAGGGAAAGGATGCAGAGGGCTACGCTTTCCAGGTTCCCGGTCAATATGCTCCGGACCAGCGTCAGGATGATGCAGATCCGGAGGATGGTATAAATAATAAAAGCCCTTTTATTTAAGGCAATGCGTGCCTGCAGCGTTTCAATAAACTGGCTGATGTGTTTCATCTTTAAAGCCCCCAAATGGCTTATCGTTTTCTATCGTAAGAGGAAACCGCTCCAGTGGGAGGATTCCTTGCAATGCGGCGTCTGTCCTTATCTACTATACCGATTATATCGTTACAAAATGCACAGGGACATAGACAGTATCAGAAAATTGTCTACGGAAGGCTGTCTGCAGGAAGGGCGGGATGGGGAGCCGTTGGAATAATTCATATTAGGGTATAAAATCCTGGGTTTTGGGAGGAAAGGGAAAGAAAAAATGGAAACAAGGCCGTTTCCTGCTAAAATAGAAGAAGGTAACCTGCGGCCGGCGGCAGAGGG